>CAJOOG010000083.1 GCA_905236045.1 uncultured Denitrobacterium sp. | reverse complement strand
CGCGACGGCGCTCGCACTCGCAGCGGCAACCTCGCCGGCCGCCGTCGTCGCGGGCGCTGCCACCGCAGCAGCCGCGACCTCGACCGCCTGCGCCTCCTTCACCTCCCGAGCATCCTGCCCCCAGGCTGCGGGAGCAAAGGCGAGGGCGAGGGCGAGGGCCGCGAGGAGGGCGGGCAATGCAGAAGACGAGAAGACTCCGGTAGCGCGTTTCATAGCATCACGCCCGACTGAGGACGAAGCGCTGCGTCTTCGTGGCTTTGTAGGTGCAGATCTGCAGGTTCGTCCCGTTCTTCACGCCGGAGCCCGACAAATCCAGGGCGAGGTTCGGCCACAGGGCGGAGCGGATGGTGTAGGAGGAGCCCGCTTTGACGAGTATCCACTTCTGCGCCCACGTGCCCTTGCTCGCGTTCTGCCGGACGTCGGCGCCATTTCTCTTGCTGCCCCCGGCGACCTCCAGGACCTTGCCCGAATTCACATTCCTTATGGTCGCATAGCCCTTGGAGTCGAAGCTTATCTTCCACCGCTGCGCCCGGGTCTTCTTCTGCGAGGAGAGCTGGACGTTGGCGCGGTTTCTCTTGCTGGCCCCGGCGACCTCGAGCACTTTGGAGCGCTTCAGAGAGGAATGCAGGTAATACTTTCCGGAAGACAGGGTGCCCAGGCTTTTGGCGGCGAGCGCGTCGAGCGTGCTGCGTTTGGCGCTGATGTCGACGAAGGTCCATTTCTGAGAGGCGCTCTGAGTGCCCTTCGTCTGGAGGATGTTCGCGCCGTTCGCCTTCGACGAGCCCGCTATGGCCAAGACCATGCCCGAGGCCTTGTTCTTAAGGGTGCAATAGCCCTTCGCGTCGATGGAGACGGTCCACCTCTGGGCTTTGGCGAAGGTGAGGGCGACCTGCTTGACGTTGGCGCCGCTTTTCTTGCCGGCGATGCCGAGCGCCCGACCCGAGTTCGCGTTCACCAGCGTGACGGTGCTGTCGGCGTTGCGATAGACCTTCCAACGCTGCGCCCTCGTGCGATTCGCCAGGTAGCTCTGCACGTTGGCGCCGCTTATCTTGCTGCCGTTCGCGACATCGACCACCTTGCCCGTGGAGAGCTTCGCGTAGATCTCGTAGACATGCCCCGCAACCAGGTTGTCGATAATCGAAAAGGAAACGGTCTTCGTCCCCTGATAGGCCCCCTTGCCCTTGATGGTCAGCTTGGCGGTGCCCGTCAGAATGTTGTCCGCGTAGGAGCTTATCGTGAAGTCGGTGCCCATCTTCAGGGTCGTGCCTCCCACCTTGACCGACGAGGGCACGGCCTTCACGGCCGAACCGGTGTACTTCTGGGTCGGGACGACCACGGATGCCTTGGAGATATCCTGCGCGGCGACCGTTATGGTCTTCTGCGCGTAGACCTTGTCGCTGGTCGCCAACGTGCCCGTGATGGTCGCGGTGCCGGGGCCGATGCCCGAGACCACGCCATCCGCCGCATCCACGCTGGCCACGCTGGTATCCGACGAGCTCCACACCCAGATGCCGTCCAGGGTGCTGTTCATGGAATAGGAGGTCGAGCTCCCGCAGAGCAGCGAGGCGGCGCCCGAGACGCTGGGGTCGTACACGGAAATCTGGATGCCGGCGGTGGAGGTGCCCGACCGGCCCCTGCCTCTGACCTGGGCGCTTATGGTGGCCGCGCCCTCCGCGACCCCCGTGACGAGCCCCGAGCTGCTGACCGTGGCCACCGAGGCGTCGCTGGAAGACCAGCTGCCCGAGACCACCCCCGAAGCTTGGAGCTGGAGCGTGCCGCCGACCATGATCGCGTTGTCGCCGGAGATGGAGGAGAGCGCGTCCGTGACCGCCTCGAGCATATCCAACTCGCCGTAGCCGTATTCCGCATCCCAGCCGGAGTCGCCCAGGTCCTTGGCGGAATCGCACAGGATGGTGCTCACGTTCGCGGGCGTGAGGGAGGAATCGAGCGAGAAGATGAGCGCGGCGGCGCCGGCGACGCAGGGCGCGGCCATGGAGGTGCCGTTGAGCTGCTTGTAGGAGCTCGAGGTGGAGATGTAGGTGCTCTTGATGCTCGTGCCGGGGGCCGAGAGATCCTTGGCCGAGGTGCTCTGGGTCTGCGAGGCGGTGTTGTAGTTGGAGCCGCTCGCGCGGGAGACCCTGTAGGCACCCGCGGCATCGTTGGCGGTCCCGCTCGTCGAGTGGTCGAGGTTGATGACGCCGAGCGTGCTCGTCACATAATCGCAGGGGAAGCATTTGAAGGGAGCCGTCTGGGACGAAGAGGCGTTGCCGGCCGCCGCCACCGTGAGGATGCCGCTGCGGTAGGCCTGGTTCATCCAGCGCTCGAGCATGCGGTCGTCCTGGTTTTCCCCGCTCGTCAGGCAACTGCCTATGCTCAGGTTGACCACCTTGATGTTGTAGGTGCTCGCGACGCCGATGACATGCTGGTACGCCTTGGCGAGAACGGCGGAATCCGTGGTGGACTCGGTCATCACCTTGACGGGGTAGATCTTGGCATCGAAGGACGTCCCGGCAACGCCGAGACCGTTGTAGTTCGCCGCGATGATGCCGGATACATGGGTGCCGTGCCCTCCGGTGTCGGTCATGTTGGCGGTGCCGGATTTCGACTCGAGCACGTCGTAGGCCCCGGCGAAGCGGCCCTGGAGGTCCTCGTGCTTCACATTGCAGCCGGAATCGATGACGGCGACCGTGACGGAGCTGCGGCCGCCGGCGGATTCGGCGATCTGCCAGGCATCGACGGCGTCGACCGACTCGAGGTTCCACTGCTCGCCGTCGGATTGGCTCCACTCGTCGCCGGCGGCGACCTGCAGAACGTCGGCCGCCCCTTCGCCATCCACGCTATCCATAAGGTAGTAGACGAAATCGGGCTGCGCGCTTACGCCGGCCTGCAGCAAATCCCCCGCCGCATCCGCAACGCTCGCGCCCTCCCGCAGCGACACGATGACGAAACCGGCATCGAGGTCGGCATCGTCCGCCTCGACTCCTTCGACGTAATCGAGCGCCGAAAGGCGCTCGCACAGGACTCGAACATCCTGGCCCTCGGTGGAGACGAGCAAAGTCTGGGGCACGTAACTCTCCTCGCGGATGTCCGCATAGGGATTGCGGAACGGCTCCCCCGCATCCGCCGCCTCCGAGGGCGCCTCCGAGGCCTGCGAGGCGGCCTCATGGGAAATCGGGGCGGATTCGAGGAGCGCGTCCTGCACTTGCTCCGTCGAACCCTCCCCCGCCGGGCCTGTGGAGGCGGACGCATCCGTCGGGAGCACGGGCTCCATCTGCGCCGAAGAGGCCTCGCTGGCGGAGGCGGGCGGCGGCGTCTGGGCGGG
>CAJOOG010000082.1 GCA_905236045.1 uncultured Denitrobacterium sp. | reverse complement strand
GGCGCGTTCCAAGGCATGAAGCCGGCGCGAGCCGCTTTCGTGCCTCTCCGCCCTCCCAATGCTTCCGTTGTGTATAATCCCCCTGTTCATCCATGAGAACAGGGGGAAGTTTCATGAACTCCAATCAACGGGGGCTCGCGGGCTCGCAGGCTCCTACCTATGGGCAGAAGCTCAAACAGGCGAATCGGGAGGCGGTCGCTACCGTAGTCGGCCTCGTCGTCACAATCTTCGTCTGGGCGGTGTGCGGATTCGGCTTGGCCGGACTCGATGTCGAGCTGTTCCACACGCCTTTGTGGATCGTGACGGGAACGCTGGGTTCGTGGGCCTGTGCCGTCGTCGTGGCGATTGTGCTCGCACGGCGCTTCTTCGCCGACTTCGATCTGGATGACGACGCCTCTTGCGCGTCCGTGGATGGGCGGGAGCGTGCTCGTGAATAGCATCGTGGGCATCCTTCCCGTTTCCCTCTTCCTCCTCGTCGCCCTCGTCGTGGCGCTCTTCGCGCGGCGCCAAGCTGCGGTGAGCGTGGAGGATGAAGGCAAATCGACACGCGGGTTCATCAGCGAGTACTTCCTCGGGAATCGCAGCCTGGGTCCCTTCGTCCTCGCCATGACCACCATCGCCACCTACGGCAGCGTGAGCAGCTTCGTCGGCGGACCGGGCCAGGCCTGGTCGATTGGCTGGGGCTGGGTGTACATGGCCGCCGTGCAGGTGACGGCGCTGTTTCTGCTGTACGGCATCCTGGGCAAGAAGATGGCGCTCATCAGCCGTAGGCTCGGCGCGGTCACCGTCATCGACGTCATCCGCGAACGCTACCAGTCGAATGCCCTCGCCGTGCTCTCGGCTCTCGTCATCGTCGTGTTCTTCGCCGCGACCATGGTCGCCCAGTTCGTCGGCGGGGCGAAGCTCTTCGAGGCGGTGACGGGGTGCAGCTATGTGGTCGGGTTGGCGATATTCGGCATCGCGGCCATCCTCTTCACCACGCTCGGCGGTTTTCGCGGCGTCGCCTTCACCGACACGCTCTGCGGCATCGCCATGATAGTGGGCATCGTGGTCCTCGCAGGCGGCATCCTCAACGCCGGCGGCGGCTGGGAGAACATCATGGATGCGATCGCTGCCAGCCATCCCCAGATGATGGAGCCGCTCTCGGGCGGCAACATGCCCATCGGGCTGTACTTCACGCAATGGCTGCTCGTCGGCGTCTTCACCTTCTGCCTGCCGCAAAGCGTCGTGCGCACGATGAGCCCCCGCGATTCGAAGGCCATCAATCGCGCCATGGTGTGGGGCACCGTCATCGTGGGCTTCATGATGATAGGCGTCACGTCGCTCGGCGTGCTCTCGGCGGGTATCCTGCCGGGCTCGCTCGCCGATTACGGCTCGAGCGTGGACAACATCATCCCGACCGCCATCGTGGAGAGCCTGCCGCCTTGGCTGGCCGGCATCGCCATCATCGGGCCGATCGCCGCGAGCATCTCGACGGTGTCGAGCCTGCTCATCGCGAGTTCGTCATCCATCGTGAAGGACCTGTGGCTGCATCACCTGCAGGAGAAAGGCCGTGAAGTACCCGAGCGCGGGGCCGTTTCCGCCAGTCAGATCGTCACGCTGGCGATAGGGGCGATAGTGTTCGCGCTCTCGGTCGTGCCGCCCGATGTCATCTGGAAGATCAACATGTTCGCCTTCGGCGGCCTGGAGACGGCGTTCTGCTGGGTGCTGGTAGGTGGCCTTTTCTGGAAGAGGGCGAACGCGACCGGAGCGCTGCTGTCCATGGCGGGCGGTACGCTGGCGTACTGCGCGGCAATGGCGCTCGGCTTCAAGATAGCCGGATTGCATCAGATCACCATAGGCATCGTGGTGGCGCTCGTGCTGATGGCGGTGGGCTCCCTGTTGGCGAAGCCGACGGACGCGCGAGCGCTCGAGAACTTCTTCCCAAGGCAGTAGCCGGCCTCGGGTCGCGCTGCTGCCCGAGAGTCGATTCTGCCGCCCTGCGGCCAGGGGGATTGACAGAAGCTGCCCGATATTGGGTAGAATAGCCCGATGTGTTCGCATGAGAGCCGAAAGGAAGGCAGACTATGCTCATCACCACAGGCGACATCATTCCCGGTCAGCAGGTGCAGGTGCTCGGGCTGGTGTCCGGCAATGTCGTTACCTCGAAAAACATCGGGCGCGACATCATGGCGGGATTCAAGAACATCGCGGGAGGCGAGATCAAGAGTTACACCGACATGATGATGGAAGGCCGCAGCATCGCCGAGAAGCGCATGATCGACCAAGCCGAGCAGATGGGCGCGAACGCCATCATCTGCATGCGCTTCGCAAGCTCGTCGGTCATGGAGGGCACGCAGGAGATGCTCGCCTACGGCACCGCCGTGAAGTTCCTCTAGAAATCTTCTCTCGCAAGACTCGACTCCTCGAGCCGAGTCTTGCGCCGAGCGTCCTTTCGGGCGTGCGGTTCTCGCGCGGGCCGCATGATCGGCCCGGCCGGCAAGAATCGCGGCGGAGATCGCTATGGGCATCCTCGAGAGAATCAAGCAGAATGCGATGAGCGGGGCGAAGGCGGCGGATGCCGAGGCGGCCCAGGCGAGGCGTGACGCCGTAATCGTCCGCACGAGCGTCGTGGGCGTCGTCGCCAACGTGTTCTTGGCTGCTTTCAAGGCCGTCATCGGCGTGGCCTCGCATTCGGTGGCCATCTTCATGGACGCCGTGAACAACCTCTCGGATGCGGCCTCCTCCATCATCACCATTATCGGCACGCGTCTGGCCGGCAAGGAGCCCGACCGTGCGCACCCCTTCGGGCACGGGCGCATCGAGTATCTCTCGGCCATGGTCATCGCCGTTATCGTCCTGTACGCGGGCGTCACTTCCCTGGTCGAGTCGGTGAAGAAGATCATCGAACCGGATGTTCCCGATTACAGCGCCTCGGCCCTCGTCATCGTCGCGGTCGCCGTCGTCGTCAAGCTCGTGCTCGGACGCTACGTCAAGGGTGTCGGGGAGCGCGTCAAGTCGGATTCGCTCGTGAATTCCGGCACCGACGCGACGCTCGATGCCGTCATTTCCCTCTCCACGCTCGTCGCGGCGCTCGTGTTCATCCACACTGGCATATCGCTGGAAGCCTGGCTCGGCGCCGTCATCTCCCTCGTCATCGTCAAGGCGGGGGTGGATATGCTGAGGGAGACCCTCTCGAAGGTCCTCGGCGAGCGGGCGGATGCCGAACTCGCCCGCGCGATTCGCGCGACCGTGGAGGCCTATCCCGATGTGAGCGGGTCTTACGACCTCGTGCTCAACGATTACGGCCCCGATGTCTGCACCGGCTCGATCCACATCGAAGTGCCCGACACCTACACGGCCAGCCAGCTCGACGAACTCACTCGCGCGATGACGATCGAGGTATACGAGAAGCATCATGTGGTTTTGACGGCCGTCGGCGTCTATTCGCTGAACAGCGACGACGAGGCGGCTCGCAAGAGAGAAGAGGTCTACCGGGTCGCCCTTGCGCACGAGCACGTCCTCCAGGTGCATGGGTTCTATGTGATGGAGGAGCGCAAGCGGATGCGCCTTGATGTGGTGGTGAGCTTCGACGCCGAGGACCGCCGAGCCGTCTGTCGCGACGTGGTGGTCGCCCTCCAGGAGCTCTACCCCGATTACGAGCTGCAGGTGGCGCTCGACACCGACTTCAGCGAATCGTAGGCGCCCCGCCTGCCCCGACCCGCCCGGCGGCAGGGCCGCCGCGCTCGGCCTGCGAAAGGCCAACGGCTGAACAACAGCGCGATGCCGTGGTTTTGTGAAGTGGCGGGCTTCTCTTGACGCGGCATCGGGCGCCCATTAAACTCTAGCGAGCTACTAGGAATTGACGAGTGGGAATTGAATGATGCACGGGCAAGGCGGAGAAGCGTTGCGGTGCATGCGGTCGACTGCATCCGTGCATCCAGTCGCAGGTCAGGAGGAGAAGGACGATGGCCAGCGTTATCGCGCGCATGCGTTCAGTCAATATCTCGGAGAAGAAGGGGCAGCGCAAGTCGCCTGTCGGCGAGCGCTCCATCGAGGTCGTCGAGAATCGCGGGCTCGACGCCGATGCCCATGCCGGAGACTGGCATCGGCAGGTTTCCTTCCTGGCTTGGGAGTCGATCGAGAGGGCCCGGGGCATGGGGCTCGATGTGGCCGAAGGCGATTTCGCCGAGAATTTCACCACCGAAGGCTACGAGGTCATGAAGCTGCCGTTGGGCACTCGGCTGCGCATAGGCGGGGAGGTGCTGGTCGAGATAAGCCAGATCGGCAAAGTCTGCCACACCCGCTGCGCCATCTACCACCTGGCGGGGGATTGCATCTTCCCGCGCGAGGGCGTTTTCGGCGTGGTGCTGAAGGGCGGCCCCGTGAAGGCGGGTGATATGGTGGTGCTGGAGAAGTACGGCGATGGAACGTGCGTTTATTCGCCACCCGAGGCGCTTGCCGAAGTCGAGGCGGCGCGTGTTGCGGGAACGCTGTAGCGGCATCGTCCCTGCAGACGAGTGAAGGACACGGGAAGTGAGGAAGAACATGGAAGAGAACACGCTGCTCAGCTGCCGGGGTCTGGTGGCCGCGGTGGACGAGAGGGAAATCCTGCACGGCATCGATTTGGATATAGCGCAGGGTGGCGTCGAGGTGCTGATGGGTCCGAACGGTGCCGGCAAAAGCACGCTCGGCCATGCGCTCATGGGCAATCCCGTCTACGAGACGAAGGGCGGCAGGATCGTCTTCGACGGCACCGACATCACCGACCTCGCCGCCGACAAGCGTAGCCGCACCGGGTTGTTCTTGAGTTTCCAGGCCCCGGTCGAGATCCCGGGTGTGCCGCTGCGCAGCTTCCTGCGTGCCATGGTGGAAGCGCACGGCAGGAAGATGAAGAACAAGGAGTTCCGCCGTAAGATGGAGCAGCTCGCCGACGAGTTGGACATGGACCGCAGCTATCTGGACCGCGAGCTGGGAGTGGGATTCTCCGGCGGCGAGAAGAAGAAAGTGGAGATGCTTCAGCTGCTGCTCCTGGAGCCGAAGCTGGCTATTCTGGACGAGGCCGACTCGGGCCTGGACGTAGATGCGCTCTCGGTCGTCTCCCGCGGCATGCAGCTGTATCGCGAACGCTGCGACGGCACGTTGCTCATCATCACGCACAACACGCGCATTCTCGAGCATCTGGATGTCGATCGCGTGCACGTCATGGTCTCCGGCGCTATGGTGGCCCACGGCCCGGCGGAGCTCATCGACGAGATCGACGCGCAGGGCTTCGAGCGCTACGAGCGGCAGTTCGCCGCCGACCCCGCCGACCCCGCCGCGTCCGCGGGCAACGACTAGGCGGTGCGTCATGGCAGAGAGCACGCCGAAGAAGCGTACGCAGGTCGAGGACATCGACCGCAGCCGGTACGACTTCCGCTACGAGGACGCCGACGCCGAGCGTCTGGCAGCCGGTCTCACTCCCGCCATCGTGCGAGAGATTTCCGAGCGCAAGGAAGAACCCGCGTGGATGCTCGAGCATCGTCTGAAGTCCCTCGAGAAGTTCAACGATATGAAGATGTCGGATTGGGGCCCCTCCATCGACGGGCTCGATATGGACAATATCGTCACCTATGTGAAGCCCAATGCCGACCAGGAGTCCGATTGGGAGAATGTGCCCGACAACATCAAGGACACCTTCGATCGCCTGGGCATCCCCCAAGCCGAACGCTCGTATTTGGCGGGCGTGGGCGCACAGTACGACTCCGAGCTCGTCTATCACTCCATGCAGGAGAATGCGGCCAAGATGGGCATCGTCTACTCCGGCATCGAGGAGGCCCTTCACGGTGAATACGCCGACCTCATCCGGGAGAAGTTCATGACGCTCATCCCGCCTGGAGACCACAAATTCGCCGCCCTGCACGGGGCCGTGTGGTCGGGCGGGTCGTTCGTCTACGTGCCGCGCGGCGTGAAGCTGGACTATCCCCTGCAGAGCTACTTCCGTCTGAACGCGAAGGGCGCCGGGCAGTTCGAGCATACGCTCATCATCGTGGAAGACGATGCCGATCTGCACTTCATCGAAGGGTGCAGCGCACCGAAGTACAACGTCGCCAATCTGCACGCCGGCGCCGTGGAGCTTTTCGTGGGCAAGCGCGCGCATCTGCGCTATTCGACCATCGAGAACTGGTCGAAGAACATGTACAACCTGAACACCAAACGCTGCCGTTGCGACGAGGACGGCGAGATCGAATGGATATCGGGCTCGTTCGGGAGCCATGTGGGCTACCTGTACCCGATGTCCATCCTGGCCGGACGTCGTTCCCGCGCCACGTTCACGGGCATAACCTTCGCCGGACGGGGGCAGAACCTGGATACCGGCTGCAAGGTGGTGCTCGCCGCCCCCGATACCTCGGCTAGCGTGGAGACGAAGGGCATTTCCAAGGACGGCGGCATCCAGACGTTTCGCAGTTCGGTCGTGGCGACGCCCGCCGCATCCGGGTCGCGCTGCACGGTGTCGTGCCAGTCCCTCATGCTCGACGACCTCAGCCGCTCGGACACCATCCCGGCGATGGACATCCGCTGCAAGGATGTCGATGTCGGCCACGAGGCCACTATCGGGCGCATCGGCGACGATAAGATTTTCTATCTGATGAGCCGCGGCATCGGCGAGGAAGAGGCGCGCACCATGATAGTCAACGGCTTCGCCGAGCCGATATCCAAGGAGCTGCCGCTCGAGTATGCGGTGGAGATGAACAACCTGATTAAGTTGGAGATGGAGGGGGCGATTGGATGATGACGGCGCAGCAGACGAAGGGCGCGACGGTGGGGCATGCGAGCGCTATGCCCGCTCCCACCTGGCATTTTCTGAAGATGAACGATGCGCGGATCGAGTTTGCCGAAGGGCTCGACATCGTCGCGGATGTGAAAGAGAGCGTGCCCGTGGAAGCCCGCGGGGCCGAGGACGCATTCGAGCGGGCGCTGGACGGGGCCCAGATGGCGTGGGAGGCAAAACATCCCGCTCCGACCGCCGAAGAGCGCGCCAAGTTGGCGGATTATATGGCGGCGGAGGCGGATGCCACCTACGGGGGCACGGCGCAATCGGGCTACCAGCTGGCCGCCGACGAGATGGAGGAGGCCCGCTCGCTGGCCGTGGCCTTCGAGCACGGCATCGGCGCAGAAGCGGCCGCCTATCTGCAATCCGCGGCGCAGAAGCGCATCGTCATAGCCCCCAAGGCGGGACAAGATGTGCGCGCGCAGGTGATCGTCAGTGCCGTACCCGACGCGCTTTGCGCCGCGGCCATCGACATCGTGGCCGATAAGGCCTCGACGGTGAACCTTTCAGTGGTGGTCGATGGCGCCCGCGACGCCGATGCGCCCGACGCTGCGGCCGACGCCGGCGCGCCCGCGGGTGCGACTGCAACGACGCTGCGCGTGTTCGCCGCCGAAGACGCCCGTGTGAACATCGTGCGCACGCAGACGCTTCCGCAGGGCGTCACCGACATCGACGATATGGGGCTGTTCGCCGACGCTCGCTCGCGCATAGAAGTACGCCAAACCGTTCTGGGGGCGCAGAGCACCTTCACCGGATTGGCCGGCGACTTGCGCGGCGATGCCTCCCAGGTCGGAGTGAGTACGCGCTACCTCGGTCGGGATGCGCAGGCGCACGACTTCAACTACATCCTGCGCCATCATGGACGCAAGAGCGTCTGCAACTTGGATGCGAACGGCGTGCTGGCGGGCAGGTCCTCCAAGACGCTGCGCGGCACCATCGACCTCATACGCGGCTCGAAGGGCGCGGAAGGCTCCGAGCGGGAGAGCGTGCTGCTCGTCGACGAGGACGTGCACAACAAGACGGTGCCCGTCATCCTGTGCAACGAGGACGACGTGGCCGGCAACCACGGCGCCACGATAGGCCATATCCGCGACGAGCAGATGTTCTACCTGGCAAGCCGCGGTCTCGCGCCCGATGCCGCGGAGCGCATGTTCGTGAGCGCGATGGTCGAGCAGGCGGCCCTCGACGCGCCCGACGAAGCATCCCGCGCCGCCGCTATCCGCCTGGGCGATTCCGTTGCCCCCGGGTTTTCCGGCTTGTTCGACGAGGAGTGAGGTTATGACTGAAATCAAGTTACGCGGCGAGGACATGCTCACCGATGCGGGACGCGCTGAATGGGGCGCGCGCAACGCCCGGGCCTCGGCCCTCGCGACCTCTCCCTACAAGCTGGATTTTCCCCTGCTCGCCGGACGTTCCGACCTGGCTTTCCTGGATAGCGCCGCCACCGCGCAGCGGCCCGCCGTGGTGCTCGATGCGCAGCGGCGCTTCTACGAGACCATGAACGCGAACGCGCTCCGCGGTCTGTACCGTCTGTCGGTCGAGGCCACCGAGGCCATAGGGGCCGCCCGTGCGCATGTGGCGGGCTTCCTGGGGCTCGATGCCAAGAAGGACGCTCGCGGCATCGTGTTCTGCCGCAACGCCTCCGAGGCGCTGAACCTGCTCGCGTATTCGTATGGCTCCCAGGTGCTAGGCCCGGGCGATGAGGTGTGCATCACCGTGATGGAACACCATTCGAACCTGATTCCCTGGCAGCAGGCCTGCCGTAAAGCGGGTGCGAAGCTCGTCTACCTGTATCCGGACGAGCAGGGTCTCATCTCGGAAGAGGAGATGCGTGCGAAAATCGGGCCGCGCACGAAGATCGTCAGCGCCATTCACGTCTCCAACGTGCTCGGCGTGGCGAACGACGTGAAGCTCATGGGGCAGATCGCGCACGAGTTCGGCGCCGCGATGATCGTCGATGGCGCGCAATCGGTGCCGCATTTCGCAGTGGATGTGACCGAGCTCGGATGCGACTTCTTCGCCTTCTCGGGGCATAAAGTGTTCGCGCCGATGGGCATCGGCGTGCTCTGGGGCCGCCACGATCTGCTCGACGCCATGCCGCCGTTTTTGACCGGCGGCGAGATGATCGAGTCGGTGACCGAGCAGGATGCCGCGTGGGCGCCCCTCCCCGAGAAGTTCGAGGCGGGTACTCAGGATGCGGCCGGCATCTATGCCCTCGATGCGGCGCTGCGCTATGTCGAGGAGATCGGCTACGAGGCCATGGGCGCCCGCGAGCAGGCGCTCGTCGCGCTTTGCATGCGCCGTCTGGCCGAGCTCGACTTCGTGCGCCTCATCGGCTCGGCGGACCCCGCGCTGCATCATGGGGTCGTCAGCTTCAACCTGTGCGCCATCCATCCGCACGATGTCGCATCGATTCTGGATATGGACGGCGTCGCCATACGCGCGGGGCATCATTGCGCCCAACCGCTGCTATCCTATTTGGGAATCGATTCGTGCTGCCGGGCCTCCTTGGCCTTCTACAACGATTCGTCCGATATCGACCGCCTGATCGAGGGCCTGAAACACGTTTGGAGCATGTTCCATGGCGAATAGCATCTATTCCTCTGCGGCTCTGATGGAGCACAATGCCTACCCCGACTACAAATACGTTCTTAAGGGCGCCACGCACGAGCACGAGGGAGTGAACCCCAGCTGCGGCGACGAGATGGTGCTGCGCCTGCGCTTGTCGGACGATGGCGAGACCATCGAGGAAGCGGCTTTCACCGGGCACGGGTGCGCGGTCTCGCAGGCATCCGCCGACATCATGGCCGAGCTCATAACCGGCGAGACCATCGAGGAGGCCAAGCGGCTCTGCTCGTTGTTCGTGAAGATGATCCAGGGCGAGGAGCTCTCGGACCAGGCGCGGGAGGATCTCGACGAGGCATACGAACTCGAGCCTATCTCGCGCATGCCCGCCCGCGTGAAATGCGCGGAGCTTGCCTGGCGCACGCTCGACGAGATGCTCTAGGACGGGGGTCGAGGTCGCCATGACGGAGGAGAAGCCTTTCCATGCCGTAAACCACGACAAGCTCGTGGCATTTTTCCAGGCGGGCGCGAAGACGTCCGAGAACCTGGGGTTCGAACTCGAGCACATCCTGCTCCATGCGAAGACGCACGAATCCGTATCGTATTTCGAGCCGGGCGGCGTGCGTGATGTGCTCGAGCGACTCGCGCCCTTCTACGACGAGACGGTCTACGAGGGTGAGCACATCATCGGGCTGTCGCGCCTGCGTACGGTGGTTTCCATCGAGCCGGCCGGCCAGCTGGAAGTATCGTTGGGACCGCATGCGAGCGTGGAGGGCATAGAGCGGGATTACCTGGCCTTTCGCAACGAACTCGACCCGATATTGGAGGAGTTCGGGCTCGAGACGCCCATGCTGGGCTACAGCCCCTCGGCGAAGGCCGACGAGCTGTCCCTTGTGCCGAAGTACCGCTACGATTGCATGACGAAGTTCCTGGGGGCGCAATCCCATGCGGGCATCTGCATGATGAGGGGCACGGGCTCGCTCCAGGTATCGGTTGACTATGCGAGCGAGGCCGATGCTCTGCGCAAACTGCGCATAGCCGAGATACTCGCCCCGATACTCTCGCTCATGTGCGACAATTCGCCGATTTTCGAGGGCGAGGAATGCGAAGGCTCCCTCGTTCGCACGAGGATATGGGATAGCATGTGCCAAGACCGCGTGGGGACGGTCGAAGGGTCCCTCTCGTCCGATTTCACCTTCGACGACTATGCCGACTACATCTTGAGTCGGCAGGCCATCCTCGTCCCCACGGGCGAAGGGCATGGCGAGTGGCGCTACGTGGGGGAGCAGACCTTCGACGAAATCTACGCCGAGCGCGAGATGACCGACTTCGAGGTCCAGCATGCGCTTTCCATGGTCTGGCCCGATGCGCGTCTGAAGAACTTCGTGGAAATCCGGCCCGCCGATGCGATGCCTCTGGAATACAGCCTGGCTTATGTCGTGCTCCTGCGTGCGCTGTTCTACAACACGCGCAATCTGGAAGTGCTCGAGTCTCTCTTGAGCCAGGTGGGGGAGCAGGAGGTGCGCGAAGCCAAGCATGCGCTCGCCGAGCGCGGCTATGGGGCGGAGGTCTATGGGCGCTCCGCCGAGTTCTGGGCCGACCTGCTGCTCGTGCTGGCCGAAGGGTCGCTGCTGCCCGGCGAGGGGGAATATCTCGAGCCCTTGGCCTCGATGGTGAAATACCGCTTCACCTTGGCCGGCATATGGCCGCGTCTGATGGAGAAGCGCAACCGCATGCCGGAGGCGTCGCCCACGGCGCCCATCATAGGCGTGGTGCCCCGCTACGATTTCGAATGGACGGGGCTCGCCGTGTCGGACGGGTATCTGTCGGGGCTCCTCGAAACGGGTGCGGTGCCCGTGGTGTTGCCGCCTACGACCGACCCGGCCCGTATCTCGCGTCTTGTCGATGTCTGCGATGGCTTCCTCATTCCCGGTGGGCAGGATATCGATCCTGCTTGCTACGGCGCCCGTCGCGCTCCGCGAACGCATCGTTCCGCGACGACGCGCGATGCCATGGAGCAGGTGCTCGTGAAGGCGGCCGTCGCCGCCGACAAGCCGCTGCTGGGAATATGCCGCGGTATGCAGGCGATAAACGTGGCCTTCGGCGGTACGCTCAAGCAGGACATTCTCGACGCACGGCCCGACGCTGTCTCCGACACGTCCGCGGCAGCGTCGGGCCGTGCGCGAATCGACCACGTGCAGCGCAGGCCTTTCGACATGCCGACGCATATGGTCGACATCGTGGAGGGGACATTGCTCGAGTGCTGCGTGGGGGCCCCGCATTTGGGAGTGAACACGATTCACCACCAATGCGTCGACGAGTTGGGGGAAGGGCTCGTCGCCAACGCCTACTCGCCCGAGGACGGCATCATCGAGGGTATCGAGATGCCGGGTAGGCGCTTCGTGGTGGGCGTGCAGTGGCATCCCGAGCACATGTGGCGCCTGCGCCCCCACTCCAAGCGCTTGTTCCGCGCCTTTGTGGAGGCGGCCGTCGCCGCCCGGGGGTGAGCCCCGACATCTTCGATCGAGTGCGCACCCCCCGGCTGGGTTATACGGCGTCTGCGCCGCGTTCGCGCGTGCGGATGCGGACCACCTCTTCGACGGGGGAGACGAAGATCTTGCCGTCCCCCACTTCCCCGGTGGCGGCCGTATCGCATATCAGGTCCACGAGCTCCTCCACGATATGGTCTTCGACCACGAGCTCGAACTTCACCTTCTCGACCATGTTCAGCAGCACCTCGGTGCCGCGGTAGTATTGCTTCCAGCCGTGCTGGTTGCCGCAGCCGTGGACTTGCGCGATGGTCATGCCCGAGACGTCGGCGGCGAACAGCGCGTCTTTGAGCGGCTCAATCTTCTCGGGCCTCACGATGGCTATGATTCTTTTCACTGAATGCTCCTTTTCCCCGATTCGGTCGGGTGTCGAATCGTTCTAGTCCATTCCCAGATACGCCGGGTAGGCGCTCTCTCCGTGCACGGCCACATCCAGGCCGCGCGCTTCGTCTTCGGAGCTGACGCGCAGGCTCCCGCGGAACACCGCTTTCACGACCAGTCCGAGCACCAATGCGCCGGCGACGACGAAGACGAGTGTGACGAGGATGCCGAGCACCTGGCTTCCCAAAAGGGAGGCGTCGCCGGTGTAGAGGAGGCCGCCCGCTTCCGTCCAGGATAGCTCGGGCACGCAGAACAGGCCCGTGAGCAATCCTCCCACGACGCCGCCGACCGAGTGGCAGCCGAACGCATCGAGCGCGTCGTCGTAGCCGAGCGCCTTCTTCACACGCGACATGGCGATATAGCAGATGGGAGAGGTGACGAGGCCGAACAGGGCCGCGGCCCAGGGCTCGACGAAGCCGGCTGCGGGCGTGATGGCCACGAGACCGGCCACAAGCCCCGTGCAAGCGCCGACGAGCGTGGGCTTGCCGGAGCGCACGCGCTCGACGGCCATCCAAGAGAGCACGCCTGCGGCCGAGGCGACGATGGTATTGAGGATGGCAAGCCCCGCGACACCGTCTGCCGCGAATTGCGATCCTCCGTTGAAGCCGAACCAGCCGAACCAGAGCAGCGTGGCGCCCAGCATGACGAAGGGGACGTTATGCGGTTGGTAGTGCATGAGACCGTAGCCTCGGCGGCTTCCGATGAGCATCGCGAGCACCAGGCCGGTCGTGCCGGAGGATATGTGCACGACATCGCCTCCGGCGAAGTCGAGCGCGCCGATGACATCGCCGATGAGCGATCCATCGCCGCTCCATACCATATGCGCGAGAGGAGCATAGACCAGAGGCACCCAGAGGACTATGAATAGGATGAACGCGCCGAATTTCATGCGGCCTGCGAGCGCTCCCACTATGATGCCGCAGGTGATCATGGCGAAGGCCATTTGGAAGATGATGTCCACGATCGAGGGGTAGGTGGCGCCGTCGGGGACGCCGGCCGTCTCGTCGAGCAGGGCCTGCACGGTCCCCGTGAGGCCGATTTGGTCGAAGCCGCCGAAAAATGACAGCGACCCATCGCCTCCGTAGGCGAACGACCATCCGCAGATGACCCACATAACGCCTACCACGCCGATGACCGCCATGACCATGGCCATGGTGTTGCCGACGTTTTTCCGTCGCGAGAGGCCCCCGTAGAAGAACGCCACGCCGGGCGTCATAAGCAGCACGAGCATCGTGCATACCATCATGAATGCCGTCGAGCCAGTATCGAACATCGTCATCGTCTCCTTTTGTCGGATTCGAGGATATAGACGATTCTGGAAGCGCAACATTTCGGAATGGTTGCCGCTCTGTTTCGAAACAAGACCTTAACGTTGCTGCAGATGAGCAGGCTGTTGCGGCGCCCGGCGGGCGGGCGTTCGGCCGGGCGAGGCAGCCTAGCGCTCGCTCCAACGCAGGAGCAGCGACGAGTTGATGATCACCGCCACGCTGCCGATGTTGTGGACGAGGGCCCCCACCACGGGCCCCATCAGACCCGTAACGGCAAGCAGCGTCGCGATGATGTTGATGCTCATCGAAAGCGTCAGGTTCACCTTGATGGTCGTGAGGGTGTGCCTGCTGAGCGCCAGGAGGTGCCCCAGCTCGCCTATGCCGTCGTCCACGAGCGCGATATCGGAGGCGTCCACCGCTATGTCGCTGCCTATGCCGCCCATCGCGAGCCCGACGTAGGATCTCCTGAGCGCCGGCGCGTCATTCACTCCGTCCCCGACCATGCACACGCGCCCGCCGCCGGCTTCCACCTCTTCTATGAAGGCCAGCTTGTCCTCGGGCAGGCATTGGTCGTGGACCTCTTCGATGCCCACTTGGTCGGCAATCGCGCGGGCCGCCCTCTCGCTGTCGCCCGTCAGCAACACGGGGACCACGCCATGCTCTTTAAGAGCCGCGACCGCCCCCGCGCTCTCCTCGCGCAGCGTGTCGGCGAGTACGACCATGCCGGCGACCGTGCCGTCGATGGCCACGAAGCTGACCGACCGTCCCTGGTCTGCATGGACCGAGGCGCGCTCGGCCAGCTCCGGTGCCACCTTCACGCCCGAAGCTTCCATGAGGGCCTCGTTGCCCACCAGCGTCTCCCCGAAATCCGTCTTGGCGCGCACGCCCCGCCCCACAACGAGCTCGAAGCTCTCGGAGACTTTCGCGCGATGTCCGCGGGCTTGCTCGAAATCGCCTGCAATCGCCTTCCCCAACGGGTGCTCGCTGCGCATCTCCGCCGAGGCGGCCGCCTCGAACACCTGCTCTCGCGACCACGGGCCCTCCGCCGCCTCGTGGGCGACGACATGCGGGATGCCATGCGTGAGCGTCCCCGTCTTGTCGAACGCGATATGGGTCGCCTTCGCAAGGCGCTCGAGCGCATCACCCTCCCTCGTGAGGAAGCCGTGCTTGGTCGCATTGCCGATGGCCGCCATGATGGCCGTGGGCGTCGCCAATACCAGGGCGCAGGGGCAGAAAACCACCAGCACCGTGACCGACCGGGTGATCTCTCCGGTGATCAGGTAGCAGACGATGGAGATGCTGAGCGCGATGACGACGATCCAGGTAGCCCAGGCATCTGCCGTGCGCACGATCTTGGCCTTGTCCGCATCGGCGGACTGCACCAAACGCACCATGCGGGCGATGGAGCTGTCCTCTCCCACGCGGGTGGCGCGCATGTCGAAGGATCCGTAGAGGTTGATGGTGCCCGAAGACACCTCCGCGCCTACCTCCTTGTCTACGGGCATGCTCTCGCCCGTCATCACCGCCTCGTCGATGCTCGCCTGACCCGCGGTCACGACACCGTCGGCGGGCACGGTCTCGCCGGGGAGCACGCGGAGGATATCGCCCTGCTGAACCTCCTCGGGGGAGACGACGCGCTCGATTTCCCCCTCGACGATACGCGCCGTGGTCGGCGACAAGCTCACGAGTCGCTCGATGCCCGCCCGTGCGCGGTTCACGGTATGCTCCTCCAGGAAGCCGCCGATCTGCATGATGAAGGCGACGATGCCCGCCGCGATGTATTCCCCGGTGATGATCGAGGCGATGAGCGCCAAGGACACGAGCATGTCGGCCTTGATGTCGAACTCGGTCACCAGCGCGATGACGGCGCCGCAGACGATGGGCAGGCCGCAGAGCACGATGGCGATCCAGGCGGGATCGATCGGCAAGCTGCCGGCGGCGACGAAGCTGGCCAGCAGCGCCACGGCCGAGATGGCCAGCAATGCCAGATCCTTCTTCTCTCCGCTCCATCCCAGCACGTTATCCTCGAACGACCCGAGCTTCTCGTCAAGCGCCTCTTTCCATGCCGGTTTCTTCACTTCATACTCCTTCACTGTCAACCTTAGGGTTTATTACCGAACTATGTGTACGTTATAATTCAGACAGTTCATAAGTTGAAGAAGCAAAGGCGGCGTTATGGGCGATACGGGACAAAGCGTGAAATCTGTGCGGAACGGGACGAAATTGGACCGCCGTCAGCGCAAGACGCGTGCGGCTATCTACGAAGCCTTCGAGTCCCTGATGGCGGAAGAGCATTACAGCCAGGTGACCGTCGCGCAGATCATCGACCGCGCCGACATAGGCCGAAGCACGTTCTACGGGCATTTCGAGACCAAAGACGAGCTGCTCGACGACATATGCCAGGGGATGTTCGATCACATCTTCGAGGGGGTGAACGAACGCTGCATCACCCACGAGGACCTCGAGACCGCGGACTTGCAGGGCAAGCTGGCGCACCTGCTCTATCACCTGCGCGACTCGCACAGCGGCATCTGCGGCAAGCTCGTGCAAGAGGGGGAGCCGCACTTCACGGCCTACTTCGAACAGCAGCTCGCCGTGCTCTTCGATCGCGAGGTGCCCGGCATGCCCCAGGACGTGCCGGCGGATCTGGTCGCGCAAACGGCGGTGGCGGCATTTTCTCGCACGGTTTGCTGGTGGTTCGCCCGCCGTGCCGAAGACCCTCCCGAGGATATCGCGCGCTGGTACTGCGACCTTCTGGGATGAGGGCCCCGGCGGAGGTTTCCCGGTGCAGGCGTGGCGACGGATTATAAAGGTGTACGATACGAAGATACGATAAACGGCTATCGCTAGTGCCTCGGATCGGCCGCTTAGATAGCCCATGAAATCGTCCGCTCCCCGCCTGGCCCACGACTCGGAAAGGATGAAGCCCATGAAGGTGCTCGTCGTGAATGCAGGCTCTTCCAGCTTGAAGTGCCAGCTCATAGAATCGGATGGGAAGATGTCGCTGATGAAGTGCCTTGCCGAGCGGGTGGGCAACGAGGACGCCTCCATGAGCGTGTCGTTTTTCCCCGACTTCGAGAAGGTGAAGTACAACGTGGCCGGCCTGACGGTGGCCGGCTGCCTGAAGAAGCTTCTCGACATCATGACCGACGATCCCGAGTCGCCCATATCCGGGCTCGGTCAGATAGAGGCCGTCGGCAACCGCATCGTGGCCGGAGGCGAGTATTTCACCCGTGCGACGCTCATCGACGAGAAGGCCCGCGAGGATCTGGCCAAGTGCGAAGAGCTCGCGCCGCTGCATAATCCGGCGGCCGACGAGTGCATCGACACGCTGCGCGAGATGCTGCCCACGACACCGCAGGTGGCCGTCTTCGACACGGCCTTTCACCAGACCATGCCGCCGAAGGCCTACATGTATCCGCTGCCCATGCGCTACTACGACGAATACAAGATTCGCCGCTACGGCGCACACGGCACGAGCCACCGCTATGCTGCCCAGCAGGCCGCGAACTTGCTCGGACGGCCGGTGCGCGACTTGGGACTCATCACGTGCCATCTGGGCAACGGAGGGTCCATCGCAGCCGTGAACCACGGCAAGTCCGTCGACACCACCATGGGCTTCACGCCGCTCGAGGGCCTGATGATGGGAACGCGCAGCGGCAGCATCGACCCGGCTATCATCACCTACATCATGCGCCGCGAGGGCATAAGCTTCGACGAGATGGACGCCATCCTCAACCGCGAGAGCGGCATCCGGGGCGTTTCCGGCACGAGCGGCGACATGCGCGACGTGCTCGACGCTGCGGCAGAGGGCGACGAGCGGGCGAATCTCGCCATCGAGATGTACGTCTACCGCATCCAGAAGGCCATCGGCAGTTACTACGCGGCCATGACGCGCACCGACGCGGTCGTCATGACGGCCGGCATCGGCGAGAACTCGGCCGAGCTGCGCGAGCGCATCTTCGCGGGGCTGGCGCATATGGGCATGATCCTGGACAAGGATCGCAACGACTTCACGGGTGCGCTCGGCGCCAATCGCATCATCTCCATCGACGATAGCCCCATCAGGATCTGTGTGGTCACTACCGACGAGGAGATGCGCATTGCCCGCGAAACTGATGCCCTCGTCGGTCGGATGTAGGGTCGTCGCCCTGCGGTGAAGGCAGGCTGGATGCAGGACCGCCCGCTTCCGCGGTGTTGCGACGTTCGCGGGCTTGGGCATGTGACCTGCGCGAATCATATACACTCGGGAGGTGTCAGCAATTTTATCGGTAAGCGGGGGATTAAAGGTCTCTTAATTATTCTCAAACAAGAATAAACATGCTAGGATTTACATAAGAGGATTATTGGCTCGATGAGCATGGATGGAAGGAGAGAGGGGCTATGGCACAGGAGGCAAACGGAGTTTCGCGGCGCTCGTTCTTGGCAGGATCGGCAATCGTCGGGGCTACAGTAGCGGGTATGGGGCTCGTTTCGTGCGCTCCGACCTATAACGAGAACCGGAATGACTCGAACGCATCGGGAGGCGGCGACGGGTCGGACTGGCTTGGCAAGGCGCCCGATCCCTCCACGTTCGATATCGAAAAAGAGGTGACGGTCGATGTCGCCGTGGTGGGCTGCTCCGATTCCGGCTCGATCGCGGTTCGCTCGGCCGTGGAGGCCGGCGCCACCGTCGCAGTCATCGAGAAATCCGAGAGCGTGAACGCCATGGGCGGAGACGTCGCCCTCATCAACGGCGACGTGGAAGCCAACTGGGGCCGCGATAGCTTCACCGAAGACGACATCGACGAGATGGTGGAAACGCACCAGATGGAGAGCTCTTACAAGACGAAGAGCGCCATCATGCGCCGCTATGCGAACGAGATCGCCGACGTGTACGATTGGATCATAGCGGCCGACCCGGATATCTATATCGTCCCCGAGACCTTTGCCGACATCCCCCAGGACAAGCTCGACCATGCCGTCATCCCGGCGCGCTACCCGCTTCCCGACCCCGACTACGATTTCCATCAGGATACGGTTCCCACCTATCATACGACGGTGGCTTTCAACAACCTGAAGAACATCCTCACGCTGAACTTCGAGAAGGCGGTTTCCGAAGGCGACGTCACGCAGCTGTTCGGTCATTTCGCCGAGCTGCTCATCACCGACGACAGCGGGGCGGTGACCGGCGTATACGCACGCAATGCCGAAACGGGCGGCTATGTGAAGGTGAGCGCCAAGTCAACGATACTGTGCACGGGCGATTACTGCTGCAACAAGGACATGCTCGCCTACTTCGCCCCGACCACGCAGCTCTACGGCAACGGCACCCCGTGGTTCAACGTGGACGTCGAGGGCAACCTCACGGCCACAGGCGATGGCCACAAGCTCGGTGTATGGGCCGGTGCGCGCATGCAGGATTACCATGCGCCGATGATTCACCACATGGGCGGCGGCGCCGGCGTCGACGGGCGCGGCGTCATGGGCATCAACGGCTACCTGAACTTGAACATGCAGGGCAAGCGCTTCATGGACGAGGACATTCCCGGTCAGCAGATCGAAAACCAGATCGAGGTCCAGCCGCAGAGCACCACGTTCCAAATCTTCGACAGTGCATGGCCCGAGCAGGTGAGCAAGTTTCCCGCCGCTCACGGCGTTGTGTGCTACTACGTCGATTCCGACGAGACGACCGGCAATTACGCCTATCCCATTAACATTCGCAGCCAGGGCGACATCGCGGCGGCGGTGAAAGACGGGCGCTGCCTGCAAGCCGATACGATCGACGATCTGCTCGCCCAGATTCAGAAGGCGAATCCGGATTTCGACGTCGAGACCGCGAAGGCGTCGATCGAACGCTACAACGAGCTGTGCGAGAAGGGCGTCGACGAAGACTTCGGCAAGAGCAGCCGCCGTCTGTTCGCCCTGAATAACGCACCGTACTACGCAGCCACCATGACACCGGCCATGATGCTCGTATGCATAGGCGGCTTGGAATCCGACGAGGAATGCCACACCTACAACGAGGACCGCGAAATCATTCCCGGCCTCTATGTAGCCGGCAATGTGCAGGGCAACCGCTTCGCCGTGCAGTATCCGATTAGCTTGTGCGGCCTGAGTGTCGGTATGGCGCTGTTCTATGGCTACGTGGCCGGGAAGAACGCCGCCGAGAGCAAGTAGGAAGGAGGCTCCCATGAGCGAGGACAAAGAGGGGGACGTCGTGCAAGAGGAGCAGGTTCCCGAGGCCGCAATGCCCGAGCCTTCCAAAAAGAAGAAGGGCCGCAAGCCCGTCGTCATCGGTATCGTCGTGCTCGTCGTCGTAGTGCTCGGCGTCGGGTTCAAGGTATGGCATGACCAGCCGAGTTTCTGCAACGCCATCTGCCACAATGCCATGGACGGCTATATCGACACCTACGATTCCACGCCCGGGCAGGCAACGACCGATATCTGGGGCAACGAGGTGGAGGATGCGAGCGGCATGCTGGCCGCCGTGCATCGTGTCAAGGGGAATGCAACGTGTTTGACCTGCCACGTCCCCACGATATCCGAGCAGGTGGGCGAGGCTGTCAAGTGGGCGAGCGGCAACTACCTCGTCCCGCTCGACGAGCGCAACCTCACGCAGCTCACGGAGGCAAGCGGCAAGCAGCCGGCCATGTTCTGCACGAACGATACCTGCCATACGGAGGTGACGCTGTCGTCGGATGGGTCCTTCCAATATGACGAGGGCTTCATCGCGCTCGCGGCCGATTACGAATTCAATCCCCATGCGTGGACGAGGAACCACAAGGATTTCGGCAGCCTCGAGTGCTCGAGCTGCCATAAATCGCACCGTGCGAGCGTGCTGTATTGCACGCAGTGTCACAGCGAGGCCGTCGTGCCCGACGGATGGATCAGCTACGAAGACCAGTCGAAGCTCGACAAGCTGTATGCCGATATTTAGGCGGTGGGTTGTCTCTTCGCCTCTGCTGCGGTCGGCTGCAGGGCGTGGACTGCGCAAGCGAGCTCACGCGCGCAGGCCGCTACAGGCGCGGGGGAATCCGGGCCGTACTCGGCGATGAGCTTCACGAGCGCGCTTCCCACAATGGCCCCATCCGATTTCGAGGCCATGCTCGCAGCCTGCTCGGCGTTCGAGATGCCGAAGCCCACGGCCACGGGGATGTCCGTTGCCTTCCGTATGCGTGCTACAAGCGCATCTATGTCGGTCGTGATGGCATCGCGCGTCCCCATCACGCCAAGCGAGCTCACGCAGTAGACGAAGCCCTGCGCTTCGGCGGCTATCAGGGAGATGCGCTCTTCGCTTGTCGGCGCGATGAGGCTGATGTAGGCGATTTCGTGCGCCGCGCAAATGGGCGCGAACTCGTCTTTCTCCTCGAAGGGCGTGTCGGGCAGGATGAGGCCGTCGATGCCTGCGATCTGGCCGTATTCGTCTTGGCAGAAGTAGCTCTTCATGCCATGGAAGATGCCCAGCGAGCCGGTGTTGAGCGTGGCCGCCGTCTCGAAGGTGTCGATGCCGCGGCCTGCCGCTTCACAGCCGATGAGGTGCACCTTCGGATGCTCGATAAAGTGGTAGAAGCTGCCGATGGCATTGCTGCCGCCGCCGACGCACGCAACGACGTAATCGGGCAGGCGGCCTTCGGCGAGCTGGCATTGCTCTATAATCTCCTCGCCGATATGCGCTTGGAAGTCGCGTACGATAGTGGGGAAGGGGTGCGGGCCCATGCAGCTGCCCAGCAGGTAATGCGTGTCGGCGATGCGCTTAGTCCATTCGCGCATGCATTCGCTCACGGCGTCTTTCAGCGTGCCGGTGCCCGAATCGACGCCGTGTACCTTGGCGCCCATGAGCTGCATGCGGTACACGTTAAGAGCCTGACGCTCCATGTCTTCCACTCCCATGTACACATGACATTCCATGCCCATAAGCGCTGCCACCGTGGCAGTCGCCACGCCATGCTGACCGGCGCCGGTTTCCGCGATGAGGCGCGTCTTGCCTATGCGCTTGGCGAGCAGCGCCTGGCCGAGCGCATTGTTTATCTTATGTGCGCTCGTGTGGTTCAGATCCTCGCGCTTCAAGTATATTTTCGCGCCGTCGAGATCTTCGGTCATGCGCTTGGCGAAATACAGCAGGCTCGGTCGGTTGGCGTAATCGTCGAGAAGCGTGCGCAGCTCGGATTTGAAGGAGGGGTCGTCTTTGTAGCGGTCGTACGCCTCTTCCAGCTCTATTACGGCGTTCATCAGGGTTTCGGGAATGTACTGCCCGCCGTGTCCGCCGAATCTCGCTCTTGGGTTCGTCATGGGGGTCCTCTCTCATCTGCCCGTCCCGACGGGCTGCCTTATGCCGATCTGGTTGCTTTCACGGCTTGTCGTATCTTGCCGGCGTCCTTCATTCCCGCGGTCTCCAGGCCGCTGCTCAGGTCGAGTGCGTAAGGGTGAAGGCGTGCGATTGCCTCCGGGATAATCCGAGGGTTTAAGCCGCCGGCGAGGAAATAGGGCCGCTCGAATCCTTCGAGCAGATTCCAGTTGAATGCGCGACCGCTTCCCCGGCCGTTGTCGAGCAGCACGTAGTCGGCGATCGAAGCCTGTGCGGCCAAGAGATCGGCCGGCGCGCGCACCTTGAAGGCCTGTATGATAAGCGTGTTCGAAAGCCTGCGTATGTCGGCTATGTCGCGTCGATAATTCCCAATCGTGCAAGTATTTTTTTCGCGAGTCGGTGCGGGGTGGGAGCCGTGGGCCGGTGTGCGACAGGGCATGTCGGCGTCCCTAGACGCGATCCTGCGTCGGCTCCTACCGGCGCCCCCGACGCGATCCTACTGCGCCGCCGCCTTCACGAAGTCTCGGAAGAGCGGGTGAGGGCGCGTTGGGCGGCTCTTGAATTCGGGGTGCGCCTGACTGCAGACGAACCAGGGGTGATCGGGCAGCTCCATCATCTCCACCAGGCGATCGTCGGGGGAGAGGCCGGATATCACCATGCCCGCTTCCTGCAGTTGGGCTCGGAAGGCGTTGTTCACCTCGTAGCGGTGGCGATGTCTCTCGTAGATGAGGTCTTCGGCGTAGGATGCGTGCGCCTTTGTGCCTGGCGTGACCTTGCAGGGGTAGGAACCCAGACGCATGGTGCCTCCCTTGTCCTCTACATCTTCCTGCTCGGGCATGAGGTCTATGACCGGGTAGCTTGCCTCTTCGTCGAATTCTGTGCTGGTGGCCCCCTCCATGCCGCATACGTTGCGGGCGAATTCGCATACCGCGGCCTGCAGGCCCAGGCAGATTCCCAGGTAGGCAACATTGTGCTCGCGGGCGTAGCGGGCGGCGCATATCTTGCCTTCGAAGGCGCGCTTTCCGAAGCCTCCGGGTACCAGGATGCCGTCCATGTTCCCGAGCTTCGCTTCCACGCTGCCCTCGTCGACCCCTTCGCCGTCTATCAGATGGATCTTTGCCTTCACCCCGTTCGCCACGCCCGCATGCCCGAGCGCCTCTATTACGGACAGGTAGGCGTCGGGCAGGCTCACGTACTTTCCCACCACGGCTATGTTGACCTCGCGCGTGCAGGCGGCCTTTGCGTCTAGGAACTTCTGCCAGCTCGAGAGGTCGATTTGCGGACAGTCGAGGCCCAGGCAATCAAGCACCTTCTTGTCGAATTCCTGCGCATGCAGGCTCAGGGGCACGTCGTAGATGCTCGGCGCGTCGGAGCACTCGAGCACGCGTGCGGGGTTGACGTCGCAGAACAAGGCTATCTTCTCGCGCAGCTTCGCCGAGACCTCGTGGTCGCTGCGGCAGACTATGAAATCGGGTTGGATGCCCATGCTGCGCAGCTCTTTGACGCTGTGCTGCGTCGGCTTGGTCTTCACCTCGTGCGCCGCGGCTATGTAGGGGACGAGCGTGCAGTGGACGAAGGCGGAGTTGCCGTAGCCGAGCTCCTTGCGGAATTGGCGTGCGGCCTCGATGAACGGCTGGCCCTCGATGTCGCCGATCGTGCCCCCTATCTCCACGATCACTATGTCGGCGCCGCTCTGCTCTCCCACGCGGCGGATGCGCTCCTTTATGGCGTTGGTCACGTGCGGGATCACCTGCACCGTGCCGCCTAGGAAGTCGCCGCGCCGCTCGCGTGCGATGAGGGTCTGGTAGACCGAGCCCTGCGTGAGGTTGCTCTCCCGCGAGAGGTTCTCGTCGATGAAGCGCTCGTAGTGGCCCAGGTCGAGGTCGCTTTCGTAGCCGTCTTCGGTCACGAAGACCTCGCCATGTTGGAAGGGGCTCATCGTGCCGGGGTCCACGTTGAGGTAGGGGTCCATCTTCTGCATGGTCACGCGGTATCCGCGGGCCTTCAGCAGGCGTCCGAGCGAAGCAGCTGTTATGCCCTTGCCCAAGGAGGAGACGACGCCGCCGGTGACGAAGATGTATTTGGACATGAGGACCCCTTCGTTCGCATCGAGCATAATCTTTTCAAGTATAGGAGGCGAATGTTTCGCATGCGTAACGAACGCGGAGCTTTGCACGGTCGAATCGGACAGCGGAGTTGTGGAGCGGATGTGGCGGGGGTGTGCACGCGAAAGGGCGAAAGTGGCGCGGAATACCCTCCGCTCGTATAATTCCCCTGTTTGCGAAATGGGGTCCGATAGCAGCATCAACGCAGGAGAGCGGACGATTCGCGAATGCGCGGCCTTCGGGTGACGCGCGCAGCCCGACAGAGGAGTTCGAGTGATAGACCAGTTGTTCGCGCAGTTGTCGTTCGTCGACATCTTCAATTTCTGCGTGTTCCTCGTTTTCACCTTCTGCTACGCCTACCAACTCTACTACGTGTTCGTCACGCTCACGCGGCGGCCCCCGCAGCACATCTCGACCGTCGACCACAAGTTCGCGGTCCTCGTCTCGGCGCGCAACGAGAGCGCCGTCATCGGCGATCTCATCCACAGCATCCGCGTGCAGGACTACCCTTCGGATAAGATCGACGTCTTCGTTATCGCGGACAATTGCACCGACGACACCGCCGAGGTGGCTCGTGCCGCCGGGGCGCACGTCTTCGAGCGCGAGAATGCCGATGCGCGCGGCAAAGGCTACGCTCTCGACTACGGCTATCAGCGCATTCAGCAGTTCTATGGGGAAGAAGGCTATGAGGCGTATTTCGTCTTCGACGCGGATAACGTGCTCGATGTGAACTACTTCCGCGAGATGAACAACACTTTCGACTCCGGCGCCATCGCCTCCACCAGCTACCGCAATTCCAAGAACTTCGCCAGCAACTGGATTTCGGCCGGCTACGGCACGTGGTTTTTGCGCGAGGCCAAGTACATCAACCAGAGCCGCCTGACGCTGGGCACCAGCTGCGCGGTCTCCGGCACGGGTTTCTTCATTCGTGCCGACGTGCTCGAGCGGGCGGGCGGCTGGAAGTGGCATCTGCTTACCGAGGACATCGAATTCTCCACCAGCACCATCTGCGAGGGCGGTCGCATCGCGTACTGCCCCACGGCGGTGGTCTACGACGAGCAGCCCACCACCTTCCGCGACTCCTGGAACCAGCGCGAGAGGTGGGCCAAGGGCTTCTATCAGGTCTTCGGCAAGTATGGCATGGGTCTGGTCCGGGGCATGTTCAAAAACCCGAAGGGGTCGCGCTTCGCCTGCTACGACATGCTGATGACCATCGCGCCGGGCATGCTGCTCACCATCACGATGATCATCTTCAACGCCATCATCATCGCGCTGTCGCTCGCGGGCATGATGTCGACGGGGCAGATGGTGGCATCGAGCCTGTCGTCGATCGTGTTCTGCCTGCTCAGCTATATGGCGTTCATGTTCCTCAACGGCGTGCTGACGGTGTTCACCGAGTGGGACAGCATCCGCACGACCACGGCGAGGAAGGTCCGCTATCTCTTCACCTTCCCGCTCTTCATGATCACCTACATCCCCATAGCGATAGCCGCCCTGTTCATGAAGCCCGAGTGGAAACCCATCAAGCACACCATCTCCGTGAACGTGAGCGAGTACGCGACTGCCCAGGCCCCGCGTCGATAGCTTGCTCGCTGCGTCGGGCCTGCGGTGAGCCTGCGGCCAGACGCGCCCCCCAGGTTGTCCTGCGCCAATACCGCGCCCGTTCCGTCGCAAGTTCTACTGCGGCCGAACGCCCCTTCGTCCCCCCGGACAAAATTGCGTTTTGATGTAACGCCTCGGGTACTTTCTGATGAAGTGGATAGTCTACACTCGCTTACAGGCGGAAGCAAGACAGTACTCAATTGAAATAGATTACCGGGGGAATAGGTAAGCAATGACAATTTCCGCCTTCAGAGAGGCGCGGGCAATCGAGGTGGGGGAATCGGTTGCCCTGAGCCTTGCAGAGACCATCTGGCCCACGCGATGCGCCATCTGCGACCGTCCGGGCGAAGTTCTGTGCGCGGAGTGCGCGGAATCCCTTCCCTTCATCGACCAATGGCTCGCCTGTCCTCGTTGCGGGGCGCCGTGGGGCTTGCGCCAGTGCACGGAGTGCAATCCGTTCAGCTTGGGCGAAGTCGGCTCCATCCGCCTGCCCTACGAGGGCTGCGTGTGCGCCGTGGCATTCGATGACCGCAGCGCTCGCATCCCCCGTGCGCACAAGGACGCGGGGGAGCGTCGGCTCGCGCACACTATGGCCTACTACATCGCATGCGCCATTCCCCCGGAATGGCTGCCGGCCGTCGTCGCCTACATTCCCGCCACGCCCGCCGCCCGCCTCAGACGCGGCTTCGACCACGGGCGCTCCCTGGCCGGGCGTGTCGCGGAGCTGCTCGACCTTCCCTGCGAGCGCCTGCTCGAGCCTCCGGCCGCCCTCGATCAGCGGGGCCTGGCCCGCGTCAGCCGTTTCCAGAATCTCTCGCAGGCCCTGCGCGCCCGCCGCAAGACTCTCCTCGCACCTGCGCAGCGCGTCATCCTCGTAGAGGTTACAAAGCAGCTTGGCGGTACAACCGAGAAGGTAGAGCCGGAAAAGAAAAGCTCCTCGTTTAAGGTCCGAGTTAGCATCGACGATCTGAACATCCGTAAAGGGCCTGGAACGAACTACGCCAAGACTGGCAAGTATACCGGAAAGGGCGTGTTCACGATAACGGAGGTCAAGAGTGGCAAGGGCTCTGATGCCGGGTGGGGCAAGCTAAAATCCGGAGTGGGATGGATCTCGCTTGACTATGCAAAAAGAATATAGCGATTTATTGTAAGGCCTGTGGGAGCGTTGATCCTGCAGGCCCTATTTTGTTTACTTTGTCGAAAGCGTGAGATATGACTAAGAATCTTATAGACGCCTATGTATCTGGAAAAATACAGGGTCATATGATATAATTTTCATAACTATACAATAATTGCAAAACAAACACTGCTACATTTTGAATGCTTGCAGGGAGGATAGTGATAATGATTAGAACAAGAAAGATGGGCATTGTGACCATTATTTCGATAATGGTCATAACAGTTGGCTTATTCTTGACTCTTGGTGTTCATAGTGCATATGCTGCAGATGAAGTAGCTTCGGGGACGTGTGGAGCAGATGCAACATGGACATTGGATTCAGATGGGGTGCTGACAATTAGTGGGTCAGGCGCCATAACTGATTATAGCGGAGGGGGTGGAACAAGTCAGAGCCCTTTTTATGCACATAAATCAGAGATTGAGAGTGTTGTTATTGACGAGGGTATAACACATGTTGGGAAATATTCATTTTATTATGTTCCACTGAAATATGTAACACTTCCAGACAGCCTAACAAGCTTTGGCGATTATTCGTTTTGTGAGTGCTACAATATGGAGAGCATCAATATTCCTGACAATGTAACAACAATTGGCAGTAATGCCTTCTCTTATTGTAGTAAGCTTACTTCTTTGTCTATTCCCAATGGTGTAACAACAATCGGAGATCGAGCGTTTATGTCATGCAGTTATTTGGAGAGCATGACTATTCCAGACAGTGTTACAAGTATTGGATCTTTTGTATTTCAGAGTTGCTCCAGATTAACTGATGTTTACATCTCAAATAGCATTACGAAGATTCCTACTGGAATGTTTTACTCTTGTGGAGGTCTAACTCAATTCACAATCCCGGATTGGATTACGAGAGTAGGGTCAAGTTCTTTTTATGGATGTAAAAAGTTGACAACCATCACGATCCCCTATACGGTGACAACTGTCGAACAATCCGCTTTTGAGGGCTGTGAAAAACTCAATAAGGTATATTACACAGGCGTTCAAAGTCAATGGGATAAAATGACCATCGGCCAGAACAATACTTATCTAACAAATGCTCAGATGGTATCAATTCATGAGCATGCATATGACAACGGTGTTATTACTGATCCTACGTGCACAGAAAAAGGATATACAACTTACACATGCACCCGTTGTGGCGAGACGAAAAAAGACGATTATACGGATGCGTTGAATCATGCATATGACGATGGCGTTATTACTGATCCGACGTGTACAGAAAAGGGATATACTACCTATTCATGTACTCGTTGTGATGACTCTTATAAGGACGACTATGTCGATGCTTTAGGACATGATTATACTGGAACTGAAGTAACTGATCCAACCTGCACAGAGAAGGGCTATACAACACACAGTTGTTCGCGGTGCGATGAATCTTACAAGGATTCTTATGTTGATGCTTTAGGCCATACACACTCTAAACCAGGAGTAGTGACAAAACCTACAACTACAACACAAGGCTATACAACATATGAATGTGATCGTTGTGGCCAGAAATATCAGGATGATTATGTTGATACACTGCCATTTGATAAAATGGAAGTTACGTTTAGTGTTTATGACCACTATAGATGCGAGGAAGTAAAGGTCGTTGTATGTAACGGTAAATTGAAGAGCGTTGTCTCTGCAGATCCTACGATAGCAACATGTTCTTATGAATATGAGACCTGGCGTGATGATCAGTATATTTATATTGAGCCTACTTGTGAAAAATTAGGAGTCACGGAGATTATTGCTACTGATGAGAATGATGCTGTTCATAAAATAAAAGTCACTGTAAAAAGTAACTTTAAGCTAAATAAGAGCAGTGTGACAATAAATCAATCATACAAAGACTATTATCATTATTATGATTCAGATGATGTGTATTTATATGGCCTGCCATCGTGCGTAATATGCAAAAGAAGTCCTGTAGACGATTCGGGAAATGTTATTTTACGAGAGGACGAATTTGATGGTGAATGCCCTTACAATCAAGTTATCTATTCCGATGCTGTATATGAGAATTACGGAGACTATTACAATGAGGGCGATGGGACTATATATATAAAGAGTGCAGTATCTAAGAATACCTCTGTAGTAAAGCTGAGGGCCGATGAGTATGGCGGCGGAATGTGGGATATTATTCCTGTTTCAGTCGGGACTGCGACAATTGAATGTACAGACAGCTTTGGCCAAAAAACAAATCTTAAAGTTACGGTATCTAAGAACTTTGTGAACAGCTATATTAAGGCCAAGACATCAATTGGAACTGTGAAATATGGCTCGTCTTATGCCACAGGTTACACTATTAAAGGCGCGTCGGTTACTGCAGTTGTTGCAGGAAAAAAGTATACTGCTAAAGCGAACTCGAGCGGGAAATACTCTATAAAGATTCCAATCAAGAAGATAGGAACAGAAATAAAATACACTTTCTCCTATGGGGGAGGACAGTATACGATATCCAAAAAAGTTGTGAAACCAGGGACAACGGTAGCTGTTCCAAAAGTGTACCGCTCAACGAAAAAAGCTACAATTACCGTAAAAAATGTTCATAAAGGCGATAAAGTAACAATCAAAGTCGGCAAGAATACACTAAATAAGACGGTCAAAAAAGATGCAAAGAAAGTCAAATATACCATTAAACTCAAGAAAAAATGTAAAGAAGGGAACAAAATATCAATAGCTGTAAAAAACAAGTTCAAACAAAGTGTTGCATCAAAATCTTCAAAAGTGTATTATGCCAGCAAAATCAAAAAAGGCATGACAAAGAAACAATGCAAACTTGTTCCGGGTTGGGAAAAACCAATAGATGTATATGTCTCTGGGAATTGGACAACATGGTATTATGATAAAGACGGAGATGGTTATTCGGACAATAAATACCTTGAGTTCTATAAAGGGAAGTTGAACGGCTGGCACAAGTAACATTTGAATATGACAGGTCTGTGGGAGCAATCCTGCAGGCCTTCTTTTTTTGTCATTTTTCGTTCCCAGAGTTCTCCGATGTCCGAGGGAAGGTGAAGGAGGGATCGTTATGACAAACGAACAGAAGATGCTCATCCTGAGCCTCCGCGCAGAAGGACTCGGATACAGAAAGGTTGCAGACAGATTAGGCATATCGGAAAACACGGTAAAGTCATTTTGCAGGCGGCAAAAGGATGCGCCGCAGGAGAATGTGCAGGCTGGGAGCGTCTGCAAATGCTGCGGAGCGCCAATCCAGCAGACCCCTGGCCGGAAAGAGAAGAAGTTCTGTTCCGATGAGTGCCGCAGGAAATGGTGGAACAGCCATCTTGATCAAGTAGACCGGAGAGCCATCTACGAAATGACATGCCCGGGATGCGGGAAGCGCTTCACTGTGTACGGGAACGCGAAGAGGAAGTACTGCAGTCATGAGTGCTATGTGTCTCATAGATTCGGAGGCCGTGATGGACAGTAGCAGATTCAGAGATGAGCTGCTCTTTCAGACCTCCATGAACGCGGCCAAGACCATGCTCGAAAACGAGACAATCACGGAGCAGGAATATAAGGAAATACGGCGCATATTCCTCGAAAAATATGACCCGCCATTAGGCACATTATTGTCGGAAATCAAGTTGACTTAAGGGGCCTTTAGAGTGATGTATAGTAGCGAAAGGAGGCGATTTTATGCGGAAGATAACGAAGATTGACACCTCGATTCCTGCTATAAGACGACGTCATCACCACGGGGGCCACCGTCTATGCGGCATCTGCCGCCCTGCGCGCGGCCGGCGTGCAGCAGGTCTTCTGTGCGGGTTTCGCGCGCGTGTATTGAAATGGCGTAATTTGTCGTTTGCATATGCGGTTCTGCTACAATTTCGGGAGTTTTTCGCGGGCTGTAGTTGCGAGGGGCGCCAAGCTCCTCAATTCCATGGCAGATGCGGCCGAAAGGATCCACGTAAGCGGGCAACCGTGAGCATGGCGCATTCTAGAGGTAAGTCGCACCGCCCGTATATTTCAGCGGCAAGGGGCCGCGCGGGCGAGAGGGTGATGGTGAGAGCTCAGCCCCAGTGCGCGAGTGTGGGGGCAAAGACTAGGTCAGCCGCGAAAACTTTCGGAACGAATGCGAGGAGGACGTGTTTTATGGAACGTCGGATGTCGAAGCTCGTCACTGCGACGATGTTGTGCGTGGCGGCATTGAGCCTGTGCGGGTGCCAAGTGCTCGCGAGCTCATCCACCTACACGCCGCAGAAGAAGGACGCCGTCGTCTCTTCGCCTGCTGTTTCCACCGACGGCACGCTCAAGGTGGGCGTCAACTCCTCCAATGCTCCCTTCTCCACGGAAGTCTCCGGCCGCCTCGTCGGCATCGACGTGGATGTGGCCGCGGCGCTTGCCGATGAGATGGGGCTTTCCCTCGAGCTGGTCGATGTCGGCTCCGATGCCGCCGCCGCGCTCAAGGAAGGCTCGGTCGACATCGTCATGGGGCTCGACAGCACGGACACTTCGGGCGATGCCTGGCTCTCGGATGTCTATATGCCCACTTGCGTGGCCCTTTTCGCCAGCGATGCCAATACCGCCATGCCCGCCACCGAGACGGCGACTACCATCGAGGCCCAGGCCACATCCATGAGCTCTTGGGAGGCCACCAACCAGTTCCCGCAGGCCACGGTGAAGAGCGCGGCCGACCTGAAGACCGCCTTCTCCGATCTGGCCAGCGGCTCTACCAACTACGTGGCCTCGGATGCCGTCATCGGCTCCTATGTCGCGCATTCGTCGGGCACGGATGCGGTCATCGTGGGCTCGCTGCAGAAGGTCGGCGGCTACAGCGTCGGCGTCTTGGCGGATAACGACGATTTGAAGAAGGCCATCACCACCGCGGTGAAGACCATAACCACCAACGGCACGGTGAAGGTGGTGGAGAGCAAGTGGCTCGGCCAGGCGCTCGCCCTCGACGAGCTGCCGCTTTCGGCCTCGGCGCAGAAGGCCACGGACGCGTCCGCTTCCGCGGGCATGGAGGCCGCGACTGGCGATGCCGCCGCGACCGAAGGCGCCGCGACCGAAGGCGCTACGGAGACCAGCTCCGCCGTTTGATCGACGCGCCAAAGGGCTTCTCCCGGCTGCTCGATCGATGCGTCGCCCGCCCGACCGCCCGAGCGCCTATGTGTCGAGCGCCTGCCAGACTGCGCGTTTGGCTTCCAGATAGCTGTCGCTGAGCTCGAATGCTCCGCCGTCCGCGGGCTCGCCGCCGTCCGCCGCGGCGCCTCTGTCCGTGCTCATGCCACGCGCGGCCTTGTCCGTCGTCGGGTGCTCCACGGGCACTTCCGCCACGATGCGCGAGGGTTTGCCGGCAGATGGCGCCCCGTCGAGCACGAAGATACGGCTGGCCAGGCAGACCGCCTCGTCGACATCATGCGTTATCACCAGCGCGGAGAGCCCCAGCTTGCCCACCATGCCGATGAACCAGTTGCGGATATCGGTGCGGGTCAGGGCGTCGAGTGCGCTGAAAGGCTCGTCGAGCAGTAGGCAATCCGCTCCCGCCGTGCAAGTGCGCAGCAGCGCCGCCCTCTGCCGCATGCCGCCCGAGAGCTGGTGGGGCCACTTGTCCTGCGTCCCCTCCAGCCCGAAGGCCGCGAAGCGCCCCCTCGCTTTTTCCCGCGCCTCCTTCTTGCGCATGCCGCCTATCGCAAGCGGCAGCGCCACGTTGTCGATGACGCGTTTGTGGGGCAGGAGCAGATCCTTCTGCAGCATGTAGCCTACGCGCCCGGGAGTGCCGGTCGTATCCTGCCCGTGTAAAAAGACCCTTCCCGCATCTGGCGTGCTCAGGCCGGCGAGCGTGTGCAGGATGGTGGTCTTGCCGCTGCCCGAGCGGCCGATCAGGCAGCAGATCTCGCCCTTCGGCACCTGCACGTTCACGTCTTCGACGATCGTCTGCCCGCCAAAGGAGACGGTTATGCCGCGGCCTTCGAGCGCGTAAGGGCCTCTGCCTGCTGCCCGGTCCATCTTCGCTCCCTCGTCCTAGTCCAGGTAGTCGTTGGAGAATCCGGCGTCGGGCGAGAGTTCGACCTCGACCAGGCCGTTGTCGTCGAGCCACTGGTAGTAGCGTCCCCAGCGTTCGGCGTCGAAGACGCCCCAGCGAGAGGCGTCGGCTTTGAACTGGTCTTTCAGGAAGTCCAGGCTCTTCTTCACCAGGGACTCGTCGAGCTCGGGTACGGCGGCGACCAGCAGCGAGGCCGCGTTCGCGGGATTCTCGATGGCGTGTTCGTAGCCCTTGCGCGTCGCTCGCATGAATGCGCGGGCGGTGTCGGCCTGCTTCTGCAGGAAGTCGTTGTTCGCGGCGATGAAGGGCGTGTAGAAATCGAGCGCGGGATCCCAGTCGGCGAAGGCGAAATAGTTGCAGGGGTAATTCTGCAGCGCAGCGTTCTGCACGGCCCAGCCCTCGAAGACCCACACGCAGTCGTAGGCGTTGCTTCGCAGCCCCGCCACGTCGTCGTCCACGGCGTAGGGCACCAGTTCGAGCTTGTCGAAGCTGCCGCCATCCGCGGACATGACGTCGCGGATGGTGGCTTGCTCGACGGCGAGGTTCCATGTCGCGTAGCGGTGGCCCTCCATGGTTCGCGGCGAGGTGATGCCGTCCTCGGCGCGGGTCATGATGCCGCTCGTGTTGTGCTGGATTATCGCGCCGATGGCGGTGTAGGGCAGGGGCGTCGTGCTGGCCAGGTAGTTGGCCATGGTGTCCTGACAGCTTATGCCCAACTGTGCGCTGCCCGCGCCGATAAGGGCGTCGGCGCCGTCCTCGGGGGGAGAGACGATGTTCAGGCTTATGCCCTCGTCGGTGTAATAGCCCAACTGCTCGGCGACGTAGATGCCGGTATGGTTGGTGTTGGGTGTGTAGTCCAGCACGAACGTGAGCTCGGTCAGGTTGTTCGCCGCGGCGCCGGAGGAGGCGGAGGCGGAGCCGGACGAGGTCCCCTGCTGCGAGCATCCGCTCATGGCCAAGGCGGCGCTTCCGGCGACTGCGCCCGCCAGTTTCACGAAGGTGCGACGGGAATACAAGGCCACTCCGCCCGCGCCCGGCTCGCCGCCCACTCCGCCCGCGCCCGGCTCGCCCGGCCTGTTCAGAGCGCCAATGGCGCCCAGCTCGTTCTGAGTTTTCATGATTCTCTGTTCCTTTCAGTCCTTGTCGGTTTGCATCCAGGGTGTGCAGAGGCGCTGCAGCGCCTCGACGATCTTGATGAGTACGAGCGAAAGTGCGCTGATGACGATAATGACGGCGAACATGCGGTCGTAGGAGAACGACTTGCGCACGCGCGTCATATACACGCCCAGCCCGGCGTCCCCTCCCAGCCATTCGGCGATGACCGCGCCCACGATCGCGTAGGTGGCGCTTATCTTCAGCCCGCTGAAGAACCCTCCGACGGCTCCGGGCAGCTGGGCGTGGCGGAAAATGCTCCAGCGCGAGGCCCCCATGGCGCGCATCATATCCACGACGTCGGGGTCGACCGCCTTGAATCCGCTGGTGAGCGAGACGGCGATGGGAAAGAAGGTCGTAATCGCTATGAGCACGATCTTCGGCATCCATCCATAGCCCAGCCACAGCACCAGAAGCGGCGCGATGGCCACGGTGGGAATGGTCTGCGAGATGGTGATGAGCGGCGAGAGCGCCAAGTAGAGTCCCTCGAAGCGCTCCATGGCCACGGCGGCCGCGAAGCCGCAGGCCACGCCGAACACCAGGCCGATGGCCGCCTCCGCGAGCGTGGTCCCGGCGTGTGCGCAGAGCAGCTGCCAGTCGTCTACGAGAGCAACGACCACCTGCACGGGGGAGGGCAGCAGGTAATTGGGCACCAGGCCACTCGCGACCGCCGCCTGCCAGCAGACGATGGCCCCTGCGATGGCCGCGAGCGGGATGAGCACTCGGCGCATCCGTCCGCCTCCGTTCGCCTTGCGCATGCGAGCACCGCCCTAGGCGATTCCGCGTAGGGCGAACTCGGAATCGGTGGGGTGGTACTTGCCTATCTTGTCGTCGGTGGACATCACGCGCCCGCCGGGGCGCCAGCTGATCTTCACGTAACTGGCCATCTCCTTGCAGCCCGCGCGCGCACCCGCCTCCAGGCAGTCCTGCAGCAGGCGCATGCAGGACTCGAAGTCGCCCTCGACGGTGGTTTCGAAGGGTCCGACGTAATAGTCGAGCCCGCTCGCGTCGATGGCCTCGATGACCTTGTCGACGATCTCGCAGATGCGCTCGTCGCTGCCGGCATCGAGCGGCAGGTACTGAATTGCGATCGCGCATTCCATGGCGTGTTCCTCTCCTCTGCGCTGCGGGGCGGTTCGACCCCGCGCCAAGGCAGGGCCGCACTTCGCGTGCGAGCATGTCCCTACGCTGGCATTATCCAGACAGGTTCCATGGGTCGAAGGCCGCGGCCCTCCTCTCAGCCCGGCGATCGACCGAGCTCCCCGAAGAAAGTGCTTGGAGTGTAGCACAGCTGCGCGCCCGTCGGTCGGGAATTCCCCTGAATGGCAAAAGTCCTAGTGAAACGCTAGGGAATAGATTCTCGACTGTGCAATTCGGCGCAAAACGCTACAATGTCCAATCGACGAGCAAGGGCGCTCGGCGCCCGGAAAGATGGGGAGGTTGGCGATGCTGGAACTCAAAGACGTCGTGTTCGACGTGCCGGTGGCGGAGGGCTCCGCCGAGACGCGCCGCATCATCGACGGCGTTTCCCTGACGATTCCCGATGACCGCTTCGTGGTCATCACGGGGCCCAACGGCGGCGGCAAGAGCACGCTCGCCAAGCTGATAATGGGCATCGAGGAGCCCACGGACGGTCAGATTCTCCTCAACGGGCAGGACATCGCGCACCTGCCTATAAGCGAGCGTGCCAAGCTCGGCGTGGGTTACGGTTTTCAGCAGCCGCCCCGCTTCAAGGGGATGAAGGTGAAGAAGCTGCTCGAGCTCGCCGCGGGGGAGCGCCTGCCGCTCTTCGCCTGCAACGAGTACCTGGCGAAGGTGGGCCTGTGCAGCGCCGATTGGCTGACGCGCGAAGTCGACAAGAATCTCTCCGGCGGCGAGGTGAAGCGCATCGAGATCGCCACGATCTTGGCGCGCGACCCGCAGCTGGCCATCTACGACGAGCCGGAGGCCGGCATCGACCTGTGGAGTTTCGATCGGCTGACCAGCACTTTTCGTCAGATTCACGATGCGCGCGACGGGCATACGATCATCATCATCAGCCATCAGGAGCGCATCATCCGCCTTGCCGACGAGATCGTGCTGCTGAAGAGCGGCCACATCGAGGATACCGGCACGCCCGACGACATGATGGAGAAGCTCGGCTTCGTCACGCGGGTGAATCCGGATGCGGCTTGCACTCTCAGCGAGCCCACCAATATCGCCACGGGCACGATCAACGCGAATTGCTAACGGGAGGCAGTCATGGCAGTAGACCTTTCACCTATCGACGAGAGCCTTCTCGCGACCATTGCGAACATGCACGGCATGCCGAAGGGCGCCTTCAACATCCGCCGCAACGGCGAGCTCGTGCAGCGCAGCAGTTCCGCTTTCATCGACATCGAGACCAAAGACGACCTGCCCGGCATCGACATCCGCATCAAGGACGGCACCCGCGGCGAGACCGTCTACATCCCGGTCATCATGAGCCAGGTGGAGATGAACGATGTCGTCTACAACACCTTTTACGTGGGCGAGGGTTGCGACGTGACGATTGTGGCCGGTTGCGGCATTCACAACTCCGCCCACCAGACCAGCCAGCATGACGGTATCCACGAGTTTTTCGTGGGCCGCGGCAGCCGCATCAAGTACGAGGAGGTCCATTACGGCGAAGGCGATCCCGATGCCACGCGCATCTTGAATCCCGTGACGGAGGTGCATCTGGGCGAGAACGCGTTCTGCGAGATGAACATGAGCCAGCTCGAAGGCGTGACCAGCACCAAGCGCGAGACGAATGTGGATCTGGCCGAGGGAGCCAAGCTCATTCTCGCCGAGAAGATGATGACGACCGACGAGCAATGGGCCGAATCCAACATGCGTTTCGAGATGAACGGCGAGGGCTCGAGCGTGCAGGTGATAAGCCGAAGCGTGGCCAAGGACGATTCGCGCCAGGTCTTCAGTCCGCTGGTGGTGGGAAGCGCCGCCTGCCGCGGGCACGTTCAGTGCGACAGCATCCTGATGGGCAACGGGCAAGTGAAGAGCATCCCCGCGATAGAGGCGAGGAGCCCCGAGGCGATCCTCATGCACGAGGCCGCCATAGGCAAGATCGCCGGCGAGCAGATAGTGAAGCTGCAGACGCTGGGCTTGACGGAAGAAGAGGCCGAGCAGGAGATCCTCGACGACTTCCTGTCGTAGGCCCGCGCCGCGCCGGTTGTTGGACGTTGGGCTGCGCATCGCGCATCGCGCGTCGGGCGCCCGTCCGCGCGTGGGGGCTTCCAGCCTTGTCAGCCTTTCGTGCGCATTGTGTCGGGCGGTGCGGGGGCGTGCGTGCGTTCGTCTATAATTGCGTGATTGAGGAAAGGCGGTGAAGGGCCGTGGCAGAGGAAAAGGACTTCTCGCTCATCAGCGTGAGCGGCGACGAAGAGGACGACATCGTCATCCAAGCCGGCGCTGTCGGGGAGAACGAGGCGCCCGAGAACGCTGCCGACGAGTCGGCTGCCGACGAGGGCGGACCGTCGGTCGAGGACGTTGCCGCCGAGCCCGAGCCCGATGCGGCCGAGCCCGAGCCCGAGCCCGAGCCCGAGTCGAAGAAGCGCATTCCCCACATCGAGGGCGTCTCCGACGAGACGGCCGCGTTGCTGGCGGATGCCGACGAAGAGGCCCGTGCCGAATTCGCCCTGCATATGAAGCAGAAGCGGGCCCGCGAGGCCGAGGCCCTCATCACCACGGAGAAAGACCTGCACGAGAAGACCCCCCACCAGAGCATGCGCATCTGGATTCTGGTCGTCATGGCGCTCATCATCGTGGCGTTCGTCATTTACTGGAACGTCTCGATGGGCGCCTAGTTCCTGTGAAAGGCTGAAATACCATGCTGAAACGCAATAGAGAATCCAGGCAAGAGGAAAGCGAATCGACTCAGGTCGATGCCGCGGAAGAGAGGGAAGAGCCCCTTTTCGGCGGTGCAGCCGTGGATAATCATGCGGGCGATGAGCCGCACGAGAATTACGATTTCGCCTCCGACGAGGGCGATTTCCCCTCTCCGCATACCTTCAACGTCGAAGATGGGGGGCGGCCGGTCATCCGCACGGGGGCGAACAGCGGCGTGGATGCGCTGCCCACCGACGAAGACGGCGCCTTCAAACCCCAAGGTGACGAGTTCCTCGACGATGCCGAGGAGTTCGTCGACGACCGCCAGCGCGATTACTACGAATACGGCGACAAGATGCACGGGGTTCGCGAGTTCGCCAATCCCGAGCCCGCCGTCGGCGCCGTGGCGGCTGTCGCCTCTACGACGACGGACGGCAAGGCGAAGACGCAGAGCGACGGGGCGACCCGGGGCAAGCATCGTAAGCCGACCAAGAAGGAAATCGAAGATGCGATGCCCGAGTACCACAAGCGCAGCAAACGCACGCGCCGCATCCTCATCCTGGTGGTTTTCCTGCTCATCATCCTGCTGGGCGGCCTGGCGTATTGGGGATACCAGATCGTGCAGTCCGGTCGGGACATGGCCGTTCAACAGGCCAATCAGACCGGCACCGATACGAGCCAGGTGAGCGGCGCTAAAGGCACCACGGACGACAATAACGGCGAGAACTCGAAGACCACCGACGTGCCCGTGCTCACTGCCCTGATAGGCCTCACGCAGGAGCAGGTCGTCGAGCAACTCGGGCACGGGGCCACCATCACGCTCAGCACGCCCATCACCGACGAGGCCGACGCCCCCATCGGTGCCAACGTCACCGTCATGCTCACCGGCGAGCCGGCGGACGCCAAGTCCGGCACGCCCACGGTCTACCTCACGCTCGACGCCGATGGGCTCACCACCCAGGCGGGCTATTCGGCGGCCACCGTCAGCCTCGGGTACGGCTCGCTGTCCTTCATAGATGCGGTGACCAACGAGCATGTGGTGGAGAAGACCCTCAACGACGCCGGGCTTGTCGTGGAGAACGGCACGGTCGCGCTGCCTTCGAAAGCCGAGTATTCCACTTACGCGAGCGACGGGGTCACCCTCGTCTCCGAGAAGTGCACCTTCGATGGCACGAGCAACGTGGACGGGGTGGACTACAACTGGTCCTCGGTTCTCTCCTACGATTACACCGCGGCCAATGCGAGCGGCAACCTCACCGACACGGTCCGGCAGATTTCCGTTTACGTTACTCGGGCGTAGGCTCGTAGGTCGATCAGGCTCCAGAAAGCGAAGCTCGTCAGGTGAATCTTTACTTACAGCTGGGAATCGCCTTCGCCATCGCGTTCGTAGTCACGTACGTGATGGTGCCGGTGTCCAAGCGCATCGCATTGCGCATCGGCGCCATCGACTATCCGGGCAATCGCCGTGTGAACACCGTGCCCATTCCGCGCTGCGGAGGCATAGCGCTCTTCGTGGGATTCATGGCCGCCTTCGCCTTCGTCGTAGTGGAGGCGCAGACCTATGGGCGCAGCATGCTCGATTTCGTCATGGAGCGCGACGTCAACCTCGTGCTGATGGTCCTCGGCATCACGATCATGTTCGTCGCCGGGCTCATAGACGATATCTATCAGATCCGGGCGAAGGTGAAGTTCTTCTGGCAGATCGTAGCCTGCGTGGTGGTGTATATCTCGGGCATCTCCATCGACGTGATGGTCAACCCCCTGAACGGCCAGCTCTTCTCGCTCGGCTGGTTCGACGGCATAATCACCGTGGCCTATTTGCTGGGGTTCGTGAACGTGACCAACCTCATAGATGGCCTCGACGGGCTTGCCGCGGGCTTGGCAGCCATAGTGTCCTTATGCCTGTTTGCCCTGGTCATAGGCAACGGGAGCTTCACCATTTCCGCCATGTGCCTGGCGCTTATCGGCGTCTGCCTGGCGTTTCTGCGTTACAACTTCTATCCGGCAACGGTTTTCATGGGCGATTGCGGGTCGCTCTTCCTGGGGCTTATCGTGGGCATAGTGTCGATCATGGGTGTCGTGCGGACGGCGAGTATCGTGCTGATGCTCGTGCCCGTGGTCATAGCCGGCGTGCCCGTAGTCGATACCGCCTCCGCCATCATCCGCCGGATGCGAGGGCACAAGCACATCGACGAAGCGGATTTGGGTCATGTGCATCACAGGCTGCTGAACAGGGGGTTTGACCAACGTAAATCGGTGCTGATCCTCTACGGCTGGTCGGCGCTGCTCGGCGTGGCCGGGGTGGCCGTGGGGATGATAGACGGACCCGGGCGTTTCGTGGTGTTGGCGGTCATGGCGGCGGTAGTGGCCCTTGCCATTTGGAAGCTGGGCCTGTTTAAGCCGGTCTTGCAGCACTACTACGACAGCAAGAACGCCACAGGTCCCCGCATTCCCCAAGGCTACGAGCCCGGCAGCCAGATTCCCGAGGAGCGGGACGATTCCGCCTGAACCTGCCCCGGGTTGCCCCATTTCCAGTCGCGGGCCGGTCGGGCTGGCGCATGGCCTGGCTCCGGGGATGGCGCTGCGCGGCCGGACGGGACGGGGTGCGCGTGCGAGCGGTAGGCGGCTTGCGCACGGCCCGCATGGGGCAACCGCCCGCTCGGCAGGGTTCGTCTTGTCCCGACGCAGGTGCCCAGGTTACTCGCGTCAGCCCGAGCTGCTACTATGGGCATACGAAAGCAAGTGGGTAGGAGCATTCATGATCGAGAGCACACGCTCGGCCGCAAGTGCCCGCGATGCCGGGGGCGTCGAGTGGATTTCCAGGCTGCAGAATACCGACTGGAATGAGGAATGGCGGAAGCTCCAGCGCGTCCGCCGCGCAAATGACGACGAACAGTACTGGAACAAGCGGTCCAAGAACTTCGATTCGACCCAGAAGCGCAGCACCTATGTAGCGGCCTTTCTGGATTTGGCGAAGGTGAGGCGAGGCGAGAGCGTGCTCGACATGGGGTGCGGGACCGGGTCGCTGGCCATTCCGCTTGCGCTCGCGGGCAATGCCGTAATCGCAGCGGACTTCAGCACGGGAATGCTCGAGCAAACCAGCCTGCGAGCGGAAGCTGCCGGTCTGCAGATCGCGCCCTTTTCCCCCGCGTCCGACCTCGCATCCCCGGGTGTCTCCACGCTGCATCTGGCCTGGGAGGACGATTGGGAAAGCGCGGGAATCGGCGAAAAGAGCGCCGACGTCGCCCTCGCCAGCCGCTCTATAGCAACCGGCGACCTGCGTGCTGCGCTGATGAAGCTTGACCGCGTGGCACGGCGTCGCTGCTGCGTCACCCTCGCATGCGGGAGCAGCCCGCGCATGGACGAGCGCATACTCAAGGCATGCGGAGTGCGCAACTTGCATGGTCGCGACCATCAATACGCCTGGAATATCCTGGTGAACGAGGGGTTGCGTCCAATGGTCCAATTCATCGATAGTAAGCGACTTGATACTTTCGCCACCTTCGAAGAAGGCATGGAGGACTTCGGGCGCATGATCGACGACGTCATCGACCCGTGCGATACCGTGCAAATCGCGCAGGCGAAGGACCGCCTGGCCGATTGGCTTCGGCAGAACATGGTGAGAAACGAGCACGCGGGGGAGCTCGATCAGAAGGGCAACCCGCAAAAAGCCTATACCCTGCGCGAACAGCGCACGATAACCTGGGCTTTCATAGCCTGGAATCCGCGGTAGCCGACTCGGTCGTCGCGCGCTATCGCATCCTCGCTCGCGCAAACGGCTTTTCTCCGTAGAATCCATCCGCCCGAGCTCCCCCGGACGTGTTCGCGGCTCGGGTGGCTTAAGATACACGCACACGAAGGAGGAGTATACCATGCATGTAGAGTTGCTTTACCATACGCCCGACCCTGAGCGTGCCATTGCCACTGCTGCACGCCTTTGCTATGCGCCGGTGGGCGCCGCCGAGCTCATGGAGACGATGACCGACGAGCGCATCCGCAGCGTGCTCGGGACCATCATGGGCAGCGGGCATTTCAGCACGCTCGAGCATGCCAGCTTCACCTTCGCCATCGACGGCGTCTCCCGCGCCCTCACCCATCAGCTGGTGCGTCATCGTATCGCCAGCTACAACCAGCAGAGCCAGCGCTACGTCAAGTTCAAGGAAGGCGTGCCCGTGGTGAAGCCTCCCAAGGTGGCCGAAGACGAAGGGGCCAGCCGGCTTTTCGACGAGGCGATATCCGCCGCGACCGAGGCATACGCCAAGCTCGTGGAGGCGGGCATACCGGCCGAGGACGCCCGCTACCTGCTGCCCAATGCCACGGAGTCCAAAATCGTCGTGACGATGAACGCCCGCACCCTGCATCATTTCTTCGCGGAGCGTTGCTGCAATCGCGCTCAGTGGGAAATCCGCGAGCTGGCGTGGCGGATGCTCGAGTTGGTGAAGCCCCTGGCGCCGTTCGTATTCGCCGATGCGGGCCCGGGGTGCGTGCGCGGGCACTGCCCGGAGAGGAAGATGACCTGCGGAACCCCCTATCCGAAGGTGGTCCGTGTCTAGATGAGCCGTGAAGATTCCGACCTGAAACGCGCCTTCGACGAGGACGGCGAACTCAAAACGCACGTCGGCGGGCAGGCTCTTCTCGAAGGCATCATGATGAGGGGTCGCTACAACTGGAGCGTCGCCGTACGCGAGCCGAGCGGCTCCATCTACACCGAAGAGCACGACCTGGCCAGCGGCAAGAACGTGAACGGTTGGCTGTACTGGCCGTTCATACGCGGGTGCAGGGCATTCGTCGAATCGCTCGCGCTGGGTTACAAGGCGCTTTCCATATCGGCGGAGCACGCGTTCGTGGAGGAAGTGGACGAAGCGGCACCCGCTCCCGACGACCCGGCCGGCGCTATCGAAGGGG
>CAJOOG010000081.1 GCA_905236045.1 uncultured Denitrobacterium sp. | reverse complement strand
TCGCATTCAGGCAGACGAAGCTCGAGACGCCTCTGCTGCGCGTTCAGGTGCTCAAGTCGCGCAAGTTCCGCACTGCGGTCCTCCTCATAGCGCTGCTCCAGGCATCGCTTGTCGGCTCGGAGCTCGTGCTGCCCATATACGTGCAAGACGTCATGGCCCAAACCGCCACCGTTTCGGGCTTGCTCATGTTGCCGGGCGCCGTGCTCGGGGCTCTCTGCGGCGTCTTGTCGGGACGCTTGTTCGACCGCTATGGCGTACGCGGCGTAACCGCGTTCGGCGCCGTCGTCATGAGCGTAGCGGCGCTAGGCGTTACGCAATTCAACATGACAATGCCCATTTTGCTCGTCGCATGCGTGTACACGGTCATCTCCATCGGTATCCAGTTTCTCATCACGCCGCTGAACACGTGGGGCGTTAACTCGCTCGACAACAGCGTAGTCCAGCATGCCAACGCGCTTTCGCAATCGACGAATCAGGTCGGCGCCTCTATAGGCACCTGCTTTATCTCGAGCCTCATAGCGCTCGGCCCCGTATTCGCCGGCGCCGATGCCGACGCTCTCACCGTAACCTTCACCGGCGTTCACATCGCCTTCTGCGGCATGTGCACCATACTGCTCATCGTCGCAGCCGGCATCCTGCTGTTCGTGCGTACCACGTTTGCCGAACGCAGCCAGGCAGCTCGGCGGCGTGCCACCGAGAAGGTGGCGCCTAAGGGCGTCGCCGGTATCGATCGGCCCTGGACGGTCTCGGATGTCATGAACCCGTTGCCCGTATTCGTCCGCGAGGGAGCAACGGTTTCCGAGGCGGTCGACGTCATGCGTTCGGTCGAGACGAGCGGCGTGCCCATTGTAGACAGGGACGACCACGTGCTCGGCTTCTTGTCCGATGGCGATGTGCTCGGCTACCTGTCGCGGCAAGACACGAAGCTGAGCAGCCGCGTGAACGTATTCGCGCTCATGGACGACGAGGACTTCTGGGGGCGGCTGGGCGATTTGCCCAGCATGGACGCACTGCGCCTCGCGACGCGTAAAGTCGTAAGCGTTGAAAGCGAAGTCGCTGCCGAAGACGCTTTTAAGATCCTCTCTGAGAAGCGCATAAAAAAGGTGCCCGTACTGCAAGATGGAAAGCTCGTCGGCATGCTCTCTCGCCGCAATGTGCTCAACGCGCTGCGTGACATCGAATCGATGGTGGATACCCATAACGCAGCGCTCGCCGCCCAGGAACAGGTGTCGTAGGGTTTCGCGGGGTTTTCCTTGCGCAACCGCGGAGGCCGAATAAGACGCTGGCAGCGCGAGCGCCCCGCCCCGCGATTGCGCGCCCCGCGCGTGAGCCCCGCGTGGGGCGCAACACCGCCCGTGCAGGCTAGACGGCCCACTCCAGGACGGTCTTGCCCATGGGCTTACGCTTATCGGAGTCGAAAGCCTCGGCCATTTCGTTGGTGGAGGCCACGCGTATCTCCTGCCCCACCAGCGAGCTCAGGTACTGCACCATACGCGGGTTGGTCTCGTAGAGCTCCAGCACGCGCTGGAAGTCCACGCGTCCGCTGCGGCTGTTGCCGAAAAGCCGCAGGCCCTTCTCCAGCACCATGCGCGTATTCACGGGCACGCGGTTCTCCGTAACGCCCAGCAGGCCCACGGCGCCTTCGGGCTCTATCACATCGATAATCTGGTCTATGGCGTCGGCCGACCCTTCGCCGCCACAGCATTCGAAAGCGTGGTCCACATGCAGCGATGCCGGGATGTCGTAGGACAGGCGCACGTCGTCCACGAACGTGAACTCGTCGAGCTTGTAGCTGTTGCGGCCCACCACCACGATGTGCGCCTTGGGGAACACCGCACGCAGGGAAAGCGCGACCAGGAATCCCAGGTTGCCATCGCCCCACACGCCTAAGGTGTCGCGACGCGCATGGGAGATGCTCTCGAAGCGGGAAACCGCGTGCATGGCCACGCTGACGATTTCCGTGAAGGACGCCACGGAATCGTCCAGGTAGCCCGGCAGGGGCAGCACCCTCTTCACCGGCAATTCCACGTACTCCTGCATGAAGCCGTCGAAGCCGCTACCGCAGAACCTGCTGGTGGTCAGGTAGTTCTCCGCTATCACCTTGTCGGCCGCCGTGGGCGCGTTGGGCAGCATCACCACGCGCTGGCCGGGCTGATAGGTACCCGTGTTGTCTATGCGCACCACGCCGATGCCCTCGTGGATAAGGGCCATGGGCAGCTTGCGCGCCAGCACGCCTGCAGGACGCTGACCTTGGAAATAGCGCTGATCGGCGTTGCAGATGCTCAAAAACGTGGGCCGCACCACCACTTCCGCCCGAGTGAGGTCTATCTGCGTCTCCACCGGCTCGAACTGGTGCGGGGAAACCAAGCGGTAGACGCGGTTAAGCATCTGTCTCTCCCTGCTGCTCCATCATCGCACGGGCGACGCGCATATCGTGCGGATAGGTTATCTTGATGTTGGAGACATCGCCGCGGATCAGCGCCACGGGCTCTTCGCACATGGTGAAGATCTTGCAGGCGTCGGTAAGGATGAGCTTGTCCTCGTCGGAAAGGCGGCCGTAGAGAGTGCGCAGCTTGGTGGCCTTGAAGCTCTGCGGGGTCTGACCCTGGTAGTAATTGCGCCGATTGGGAATGCACGAGATCATCTCGCCGTTGGTGCTTTCCACGATGGTATCCGTTGCCGCCACCACCGTGTCGCACGCATCGAACTTCTCCATGGCGGCCACGTTCTCCTGGATGATGCGATGGCTGACGAAAGGCCGCACGGCGTCGTGGGTGACGACGATGGTGTCGTCGTCCATGCCGTAGCGCTTCTCGATGTAGTCCAGCCCCTTCATGATGGTATCGTTGCGCACCGGACCGCCGGCCACCACCTCGATGTGGTCGAGATGGGGAAGGTAGCGGGACACTAGGTCTTTGGTCTGGCGCACCCACATGTCCGGGCACAGCACGATGACGGAGCGGAACTCCACCGCCACGCAGAATTTCTCGATGGTGTGCACCAGAATGGGCTTGCCGCCCAGCATGAGGAACTGCTTGGGCTTGTCCGGGTTTCCCATGCGCTTGCCCGACCCGCCGGCCAGGATGAGCGCGAAAGTGTTGTTGTCCATGCGCGATTCCCGCTTAGATAGTCTCGACCGTGACGTTTGAACTATAGCATGATTGCGCCTGCGAGCAGGCCACGGGAAAGAAAATGCGCGACCCGCGGACAGCGCCGGCGCGGACAGCGCCGACGACGCGAATGCAGATGAATGCATACGGCGGCTCCTGCCACTCGCGCCTCATCGCCCCCGGGCGCACCCATGTGTTGGAACAGGAGCTACCCCCCGTACACCACGGTCTCGTTGGAGCCGGCAATCGTGCAAACGTCGCCTTTGTAGCCGACGCCGCTGGGGTCTTCCCCGGAATTCACCACTTCCATGAGACGCTTCCAGCCTTCAGGGTCCTCGTAGCATAGCCACAGGTTGTCCGCGTAGGGATCCTGCGCGCCCTCGGTGGGGCCCGTTCCGCTGTACATAGTCATGCCGCCCCGGAAGGACATCGCCAGGGATATGAGCTCGGTGGAGGTGTAGTCGGTGCTCGCGCAGCCGGCCATACCCATCACGGCGCCGGGCAGCTCGTTCACCGGCAGGCTGAGGACCTTGTCGACGATGGCCGTGATGATGGAGCGCACGGCCTTCTGACGATTCTCGTCCTGGTTTTCGCCGTATTCGTGACGCGCGCGGGCAAGCACCTCCGCCTGCGTGCCGTTGAGGGTCTGCGTGCCGGCCTCCAGCGTTACGGCCTCGCCCGTAAGAGCATCGGTATAGCCCAAATCGATGGGTACGTTCACGGTTATGCCGCCTATCGCGTCCACGAGGTCCTTGAAACCGTCGAAGTGGACCTCTGCATAGTGCGAGATCTTCACGCCGGTCAGCTGCTCGACCGCGCCGATGGTGCCCGCCGCGCCGCTCTGGTTGTAAACCTCGTTGATCTTCATGATCGTACCGTCGGCATTCGTGTAGGGAGTGTCGCGCGGGACGGAGACCATGGTGACGGTCTTGGTCTTGAGGTCGACCCGTGTGAGCACCATGATGTCGGAGCGTTCGGTGCCGTTGTCGTTGCCCTGCTCGCTGGCCGCAGTGGTCCCCGCGCGAGAGTCGCTGCCGATGAGCAGCACGTAATAGGGCTGGTCGGCGCCCACTTCGGAGAGCGCGGCGTTCACGTCGTCGGCGTTGTCGCCTAAGGAGAGGGCGTTGTCTATGCTGAAAAGGTACAGCGCCGCCGCCGCGCCGGCGATCAGCAGCAAGGCCGCGATGATGCCGATGATGATGGGAAACTTGCGCCGGCGTTTGCGTTGGGGGATGTTCAGCTGGCGCCCGGCCGCCCCGTAGTTGCTGCGGGAGTACCGGGAACCCTCGGGGCTGGCTGCATAGGGGTTGGAAGAGCCGGCGCCGGGCGCGCCCGCAGGTGCGCTCGAACCCGTGCCGTGGCCACGAGCGGCGGCTGCACTGCCGTAACCCGCGCTCGCGCCATATGCGCCCGAACCCGTGCCGTAGCCGGCATTCCGCCGCTGCTGATATTGCTGCTGCTGGGTGCGATAGCTCTGGCGGTAATCGTAGCGCTGAGACTGGGCCGCTCGACCGGGCTGGCCGGAGTGAGCGCCCCTCTGCCCCCCGATGGAGTGCTTGGGCGATGCATGGGTTCCGCTCGAACCCACTGCCGCGTGCTTTCCCCGCCCTTGCTGTGCCACGATTTCCTTTCACCTGACAATCGGATGATTTCCTGAAAAAGTCATTTTAGTAAGCCGAAACGCCCCTGCGGGAAACTCCACACACTCTGCGATGGCCGCTCCATGCGCATTCGTGCGGGCGGAGGCATATCCTTGGGCGTACCCCTGGGCGCGATTCCGTGCGTATCCGTGCGAGCGCAAGCTGTCTTCGCCTTCTACCTGCGGCTATGGTCCCGCAGCCACATCGGCAACGCGGTTATCGCCTTACCGGCGCGGTAGGTGCGCGAATGCAGGACGCTGCGATAGGCCTCGTCGAGCATCTTGCCCATTTCGAAGACGTGGACGTTGAAGAGGTCGCGATCGGCGGGACTCAGGCCGTCGCGGTACTCGAGCACCTCTTCCTCCCCCACCTCGGGCACCAGACGCGCCGCCGTCTCCCAGGTGGAGAACAGGCGGTGGCAGTACGCGTCGCGGAACGCCTGCGAGGTGCCCTCCGCATTCTGCCGGTACCATGCGAGCATGCCGCGCGCCGCCACGAAATGCCCGTGGATGTTGGAGATGCCCACGTCCTTCGTGGTCGTGCTGTCCGCCCGCATCCGACGTCGATACAGGCTCTTTCTGCGATACGTCGCCCGCTTCGCCTGCGGCAGAATCTGCATCGTGAACAGCAGATCCTCGGCCAGGATGCCCTCCTCGAAACGCAGCCCCGTCTCCTCGATGAGCCCACGACGGAACAGGCACAGGCACACCGAGGGGCGGAAGGAATCCGTGCGCTCCAGCTCCACCAGAAGCTCCTGCCCGGAGAGCACCTGCGGGACTTCCGTGCGCTCGTCTAGATTCTCCGCATGCGTTCGCGCCAGCTGCGCGTTCTCGTAGAAGGTGCTCGCGCTGAAGTACAGCAGGTCCAAATCTTCCGCCTGTGCGATGCCGACGAGCGTCTCCAACGCATCGGGGCTGTAGGCGTCATCGGAATCCAGGAACAGCACGTAGCGGCCCCGCGCCTGGGATAGGGCTTTGTTGCGGGCAGCGGAGGCCCCGGCGTTCGGCTGACCCAAGAAGACGAAGCGCGCATCCTGTCCGACCGCCTCCTTCGCCTTGCGCACGCTCGCATCGGTCGAGCCGTCGTCCACGCACAGGACCTCGAAGTCGCGGAAGGCCTGCGCGAGCAGCGACTGCATGCACTCGCCCACGTAGGCCTCCACGTTGTAGATGGGAACGATGACGCTCACCAGCGGTTCTTCCATGCGCTTCCTCTCCTCCTCTTCGCGGCTCTTCAATGCCCCGCCCTCTGCGGTCTCGCCTTCGCGGCCTTAGAGGTCTATGCCATCGGGATACGCCGCGCAGAATTCCTCGGGGCTGCGCAACAGCAAGTGAAGACGACCCCGATACCGCGGGCTCAGCAACGATTCGTCGACCAGCCCGCAGAGCTCCTGCTCGCGCATGTCCTGGGCCCAACGCTCGGCGAAGGGCAGGTGGCACTCATTTGCGATGCGATCGTAGTTCCAGGTGTAGCCGTCGAAGCGCGTGGCGTTCAGCACCGGGCCGAACAGGTGCAGCTTCGGGTCGCCCTGCTGGCGCAGGAAGCGGAAGATGAGGTCGTATTCGTCGCAGATGGCGAAGACCTTCCCCGCGGACTTGCTGCTGCTGGCCGCATTGTCCATGCGATAGTGCAGGTAGGCCCTCTTCAGCAGGACCACGCGTCGCGCCGCTATCCAGCACTGATGCACAAAGCCCGTGTCCTGGAAACTCGCGCCCGGCGTCGGACTGAAGCGGATGCCGTTCTCCAGCAGCATCTGCCGACGATAGAGCGCCGTCCAGATTGCGGGCTTCACGCGCAGAAGCAGCGGATGCTCGCTGGGAGGGAAGGGCCTCTTGTAGGGAAAGCCCGCGAAGATTTCGCCTACATGCTCGTGCGCGGGCATGTCTTCCGTGCCGTCGTAATGCTCCACGAAATTGCTCTTCACGATATCTATGTCCGATCCGTGCTTCCTCGCGGCGCGGAGGAGGTCGGCGAACATGCGCCGATCGGCGTAGTCGTCGGGCTCGCAGATCCCCAGCCAAGTTCCCCTTGCGGCTTCCACGCCCTTGTTCATGGAATCCCCGTAGCCGGAATTGGACTTGGAGAGAACGCGGATACGCGGATCTTGCGCCGCGTAGCGCTCCAGAATCGACGGGGCCTCGTTGGCGCTGCCGTCGTCTATGGCCACGATTTCCAGGTCGCGCAGGGTCTGACCGACCAGGCTGTCCAGGCATTGGCGCAACAGGGCGGGCTCGGTGTTATACACGGGCACCAGCACGGAGACCTCGGGGGCGGCAGTGGAGACGACAGTCGCGCGAGCGCGGCCCTCGCCTTCGCCTTTCCCTCTTCCGAAGAGCCTCATCGCCGACCTTCCCCCTTGCACGCGTGGACTTTTCTGCTCTTTGCGTATCGCTTGGCCACATGCCGTTTCGGACCCCTATAATACCCCGCAGAGATAGCAGCTTTGGCTGATACGAGGGAATCGAGGGAAAAATGAAGCGGAAAATCGCAGTAGCCCTTATCGCCTGCCTTGCCCTTTGCGTGGCCGCGCTCGCGTTAGGCTGCGCGCAGGAGCAGAAATCGTCCGTGGTCACCGACGTGCAGGCGGCCGGAGATGCGGCCTCGTCGGCCTCCGTCTCGACCGACCCGTTCTGGGTGCTGGTCGTAGGCAACGACACGCGCAAGGGCACCGTCGAGTGGGGCATGGGCGGCCATGGCGACGGCGAAGGCAATGCCCGCTCCGACACGATGATGCTGGTGTACGTGAACCCCGCCACCTATCAGATCGGCATCGTTACCGTCCCGCGCGACACGGCAAGCACCAATTCCGCAGGCCAGACGGTAAAGATAAACGACGCTTACCAGCAGGGCGGCATCGAGGGCTGCCAGCAGGCCGTCACTGCGCTCACGGGCGTTACTCCCAAGTACTACTTCGACATGACGTTCGTGCAGTTCGAAGACTTCGTGAACAACATGGACGGCGTGAGCGCCAACGTGCCCATCGCCATGTCGCTTGTGGACATCGTCGGCGGCGAGACCATCTCCCTCGACAAGGGCGACCAGCCGTTGAACGGCGCACAGGCCCTGGTGCTCGCACGCGTGCGCAAGCAGTATAAAAACGACCAGGACGCCTGCCGCCAGATCCAGGACCGCCAAATCGTGCAGAGCCTGCTTGCGAAGGTCTCTCAGCAACCCTCCGATATGGCGAGCACCTACGCCAACATCCTAACGGCCGGCAGCAACACCAACATAAGCGCCGACGAGCTGCGTCAGTACGCGGAAATATTCATGCAGCACGCCGACGCGATCACCTTCCAATCCGGCACGGGCCCCTACGACGGGGCGCAGGATGCGAGCGCGGACGGACTGTGGCTGGCAACGCGCGACGAAGACACCTGGAAGCAAGTCGTTTCCACGGTGGAAGCCGGCGGAGACCCCACGACCGTGGTGGCGCTGCCCAAGATCGTGGCCAACTAACACGACCCGAGCACGACCCGAGGCCGGGCGCCTATTCGACTCGAGGGAGCCATTGTGGAAGGGATTGCCGTTTCCGTCATCGTCCCGGTGTATAACCGCGTCGAATTGCTGGACGCCTTTTACGAGACGCTGGCACGCCAGACGCTTCGCAACCTGGAATTCGTATTGGTGGACGACGGCTCCACGGACGGCACCGGACCTGCGCTGGACCGACTGGCCGCACGCGACGATCGCGTGAAGGTCCTGCATCAAGAGAATGCCGGCACGGGCGCCGCGCGCAATGCGGGGATCGCCGCCGCTGCCGGGCGCTTCGTCGCCTTCTTGGATTCCGACGACTCCTTCGCCGCACCCGAGACGCTCGAATGGCTCTACCTGAGCGCGATAGAGCACGGTGCGCGTGTATGCGGTGGCGGCCTGCGACGCCTCTACCGCGGCGAGCTCGTGCAGGACGACTTTCCCGCATGGACGCCCGAACTCGCCGGCTTCAAGCCCGCGGATGCGGGGACGCAGCCGGCCGACCTCGGGCGCAAGGCACTAGGCTACGACGAGATCTACATGCATTTCGGGCACGCGGGCATGATGAACTACCGCGACTACCAATACGACTTCGGCTACACGCGCTTCCTCTTCTCCCGCGAGCTGCTCCTAGAGGCCGACCTGTCCTTCCCCACGCGACGCTACTGCGAGGACCCGGAATTCTTCGTACGCGCGATGATGGCAGCGGGCGAATTCTACGCCGTGCCCGAGCTGGTCTACGTTGCCGTCGCGGGCGACCACGGCCGACCGGTGTCCGCGCAGGCCATGTGCGAAACCATCGAGGGGCTTCGGGCCAACCTTCGCCTCTCTAAGGAGAACGGTTTGGCGCTGCTTCACTGGATTACCGCCACCGCACGCATGGACATGCTGCGCGATATCGATTTCTCGGCGAAGGCGAACCCCGCCATCGAGAAGGCGTTCCGCGACATGTACGCCGAAATAGACTGGGGTCTGATAGCCCCCTACGGCGAGCCGCCGTTCAACGCCCCCCTGCATCAGCTCGATGCGCTGCACTCGCAAGGCGTCCACGGCGTAACCGACAAGCTGCGCCGCCTCCGTCGTCTCGCACGCTACCGGCTGCGCGAGGCCACGGGCACACACCCCCTCCGCGGCTGAGAGCCCCGACGCGACTGCCCGCACGCGACAGGCCCAAGACAAGGCCGCGACATCGCGCCACGCACACGACGCCTCACCAGCACCACATCTCCTCTTCGTCGCAGTGATGCTTCGCGCGGCAGACCGTAGTCGCGCTCAGCCCCGTTATGCGCGCTATCTGCCTCCCCTGCATCCCCGCCTCCTTCAGCCGACAGAGAAGCTCGTCGCGATACGACCTCGGCATCTGGCGAAGGCTCGACATCGGATTGCCCTTCATCACCCGCTCCGCGTACTTCCCCGCCTCCTCATCCGACATGCACGCGAACCTTCGCGCTCCCACGTCGAGGAAGAACCCCCGATCCTCTTCACTGTCGTGAAACCTCTTGTAGGCTCCCGCGTTCTCGAACATCCCGCCGCACAGATCCGTCGCTACCACTTCCGCGCCGTCTAGGTACTCCCGATAGCTGCTCCACTTGTATGTGCGGAAACCGTCTGATTCCGTGGCGTTCGGATTTTGATGGATAAAGCGGAGCGCGGCGAGCATATGGCTTTCCGTCTTCGCCGGCTCGCTGTAGAACGATTCGCCGAAAAGCGCCCCCGTGCGCCCGTGCCTTTCGTTGAACTGTCTTGCATAGGTGGATTGGAGGACCATCGCATAGGACGAGAGGTCCTCTAAGTCGCATTGCAACAGCAAATGCACGTGATTATCCATGAAACACCAGGCCAGAAGCCAAACGCACGGGCCGATTCCGGGGTCGGCCAGCATCCGCTTGAGACGCTCTCGGTCCTCGTCGTCCACAAAGAGGTCCTGCAGGTTCAGTCCCCTGAAGAGCACATGGTAGACGCGGATCGGACTCTCTTCGCGTTTCCTCCTGGGCACAGCCGGCCTCCTTCCCGTATGCGACCAATGTAGCAGGCGGAAACCCCGGATGAGTAACCCATTGGACACCGGAAACGCAATTATCGCCCGGGGCAGACCCGAAGCGTGCTACGCCAGGGGACGCAGGTGCCAGATCTTCTCGTTGTAGTCGGCTATCGCGCGATCGCTGCTGAAGTAGGCGGAGCGTGCCACGTTCAGCACCGCCCGGCGCTGCCACTCGGCAGGGTCGTCGCGGTAGAGCCGGACCGCCTCGAAGAAGGCGCGGTCGTAATCGGCGAAGTCGAGCAGGACGAAGTACTGGTCGCCCTCGACCAGGCTGTGATGCAAATCCTCGAAGCGCGAGCCGTCGGAGGTCGGCAGCATGCCGTTCACAAGAAGCTCGAGTGCGCCCCGAAGACGCGCATCCGCCTCGGCGAGCTCGCGCGGACGGTACGACCCTTCGGCCTTCAGCCTGTCCAAATCCTCCACACGCGCACCGAAAATGAACATGTTCTCCTCGCCGACCTGCTCGGACATCTCGATATTGGCCCCGTCGAAGGTGCCCACGGTCAGCGCCCCGTTCATCATGAACTTCATATTGCCGGTACCGGAAGCTTCCATGCCGGCGGTCGAGATCTGCTCGGAGAGGTCCGCCGCGGGAATGAGTCGCTGGGCCGTGCTCACGTCGTAATTCGGCACGAACACGACGGGGATCCTATCGCGCGTGCGCTCGTCGGAGGCCACCAGCGCAGACACGGCGTTTATGAGGCGGATGATGTCCTTCGCACGCCGGTAACCGGGCGCTGACTTCGCGGCGAAGACGAACGTGGTCTTGGGGAGGTCCTGGATGCGCCCGCTGATGATGCCGTCGTAGAGCGAGAGGATATGCAAGGCCTTCAGCAGCTGTCGCTTGTATTCGTGCAAACGCTTGGCCTGCACGTCGACGATCGATTCCGGGTCCAGCTGCAGCCCATGCTCGGCCTGCAGCCACTCGGCGAACTCGTGCTTCTTCTGCTGCTTCACCTGCATGAACTTCTGACGGAACGCCTCGTCGTCGGCGAAGGGGGCAAGCTCTTGCAGCTTGCGCCAATCCTTCATGAAGCCCTGCCCGATCGTTTCCTCGATCAGGCCGTTGAGCTGCGGATTCGCCGTTGCCAGCCAACGACGCGGCGTGATGCCGTTGGTTATCCCGCAGAAGCGGTCGGGATACATCTGGTGGAAATCGCAGAAGACTCTGCTGCACAGCAGGCTGCCGTGTAGCTGGGAGACTCCGTTCACGTTACCGCACATGAGCACGCACAGGTTCGCCATGCGCACTTCGCCCCCGTCGATGATGGCCATGCGCGCGATGCGGTCGGTGTCGCCCGGATACTGCTGCCACATGCGGTCGCGCGCACGCAAGTCGATGGTCTCGATGATGCGATAGATGCGCGGCACCAGGCGGCGGAGCACGTCGGCCGGCCACTTCTCCAGAGCCTCGGGCAGAATCGTATGGTTGGTGTAGTTGAAGGTCCGCTCGGCGATCTCGACCGCTTCCTCCCAGCTGAGGCCTTCGTTGTCGATGAGAATGCGGATGAATTCGGGAATGGCCAGCGCGGGGTGCGTGTCGTTTATCTGCACTGCCAGCAGGTCCGGAATCGTGCGGACATCGCCGCCGTTGCGGCGCTTGTGCATGTCTATCATGGACTGCATGGTAGCCGAGACGAGGAAGTAGAATTGGCGAAGGCGCAGCTCCTTGCCGCAATGATGGCTGTCTTCCGGGTAGAGCACCTTCGAGATGGACTCGGCCAGCTCGCGCTCGGCCGCGGCATTGGCGTAGTCGCCCTGATTGAACTGGATGAGATTCAGCCGCTGCGGGGCGCGGGCCGCCCAGAGGCGCAGCGTGCTGGGAATCTTGGTGTCGTAGCCGAAGACGGGCATGTCGTAGGGCTGAGCGTAGACGCTTTGGTAGTCGCGGTACTCCACGCGCAGTTTGCCGTCTTCGCCCCAGCATTCCTCCACGGTGCCGCCGAAGCGCACCTCCACCATGCGGTCACTGCGCTCGAGCTGCCACACATCCTCGTCCGGATGCCAATCGTCGGGCACCTCCACCTGACGCCCATCGCGAATCTCCTGGCGAAACAATCCGTATTCGTAGCGGATGCCGTAGCCCATGGCGGGTAGGTTGAGCGTGGAGAGACTGTCCAGGAAACACGCGGCCAGGCGCCCGAGGCCACCGTTGCCCAGGCCCTTGTCCGTCTCCTCTTCCTCGATTGCGCCGAAACCGATGCCCATCTGCTCGAGAGCGGCGGCGTAATCTTCGTAGAGCCCCATGTTGATGAGGTTGTTCGTAAGGGCGCGGCCCATAAGGAACTCGGCGGAAAGGTAGATGAGGCACTTCATGTGCTTGTCGCGGGATTCATCGCGCCCGGCGACCCAGGTATCCACGATGTCGTCGCGCACGGTGCGACCGACGGCCTGGTAGAGCTGTTCGGGCGTGGCCTCGTGGGGCGAGATGCCATAGCGCTTGCGCAGGCGCTCTTCGATGCGGGCGCGGATCTGGTCAGCGCGATGTCTGATATCGGACATGGCAAACCCCTTTCCGACGGGGATGACGTAGGTTGGAAAAGCGAGCGGCCAGTATAGTCCAAGCGCGTGGGGTCCCTGTGAAGACCGCGGGGCTCGGACCGCGGCGGGGCGAGGGGCGGCGCTGACGTGGGTAGGCAGGTTGCCCACGTCAGGCTCGACGGCTAATCCCCAACACCCGCTACGGCGCACAGAGCGTTCGGGCGGGCGCTAGAGGCGGCGGTAGAGCTCGGCGTAGGCTCTCGCGCAGCGGGCGAAGCCGAAGTCGGCGGCCATGGCGTTCTCCCGCAGGCGGGACATGACCCCCTCGTCCCGATAGGCCGCATGCGCCCGCCAGAGGGCATCTAGGAAGTCGCCGCCGTCGTAGGCGGCGAAGCTGAAGCCGGTGCCCTCGCCCGTGAACTCGTTATAGGGCTGCACCGTGTCCTTCAGCCCCCCGGTCTCGCGCACTATGGGCAGCGTGCCGTAGCGCATGGCTATCATCTGCGAGATGCCGCAGGGCTCGAAGCGGCTCGGCATCATGAAGAAGTCGGCGCCGGCGTAGATGCGGTGCGCCAGGTCTCCGTTGTAGCCAATGTAGCTGCACAACCGCCCACGATGACGCTGCTCGGCGTCGCGCAGCCAGCTTTCGTACTCGGGATACCCCGTGCCCAGCACTATCACCCGCGCATCGCTCGCAAGCAGGCGCTCGAGCGTCTCGCGCATCAACTCGAGGCCCTTCTGCGGAACCAGCCGCCCGATCATGGCGTAGAGCGGGGCCTCGCCGCCCTCGAGCCCCAGCTCGGCCAGCAGCTCGTCTTTCACCAGCTTCTTGCCGCCCCTGTCCTTCGCCGAGAAACGGTGTCCGATATGCTTGTCGGTCTGCGGGTCCCACACCTCCAAGTCCAGGCCGTTCAGGATTCCGAAGAGATCCCCTCCGATGCTGCGAGCCCGCAGGATGCCGTCCAGACTCTCGCCGCCTTCCGGCGTGGTTATCTCGTGCGCGTAGGTGGGACTTACCGTGTTCACCTTGTCGGCGAAGACGATGCCGGCCTTGAGCATGTTATCGCAGCCGTAATGCTCCACGAATTCGGGCGTGGCGAAACGATCCTCCACGCCGAGCAGCTCGCGGTCGAGCTCGTGGCTGAATTTGCCCTGGTAGGCCAGATTGTGAACAGTCATGAGCGTGCGCAAGCCGCCTTGGAGCCAATCGGGGTACTGCGTGCGCGCCAGCATGGGCATCATGGCCGTATGCCAGTCGTTGCAATGCAGGATGCCGGGCGTGAAGTCCAGGTTGGGAAGCGCATCGAGAACCGCGCGGGTGAAGAAGGCGTACTGCTCGCCCTCGAATTCGCCCCCGCAATAAATGGGGCCGCCGAAGTAGAACTCGTTGTCGACGAAATAGTAGACGACGCCATCGAGCTCCAACTTCTCGATGCCGGCATACTGCGACCGCCAGCCGAGCCGAACATCGAAGTGGAAGAGATGCTCCGCTTGCGTGGCGTAGCGGTCCTTAATCTGGCGGTGGAAAGGCATGACGACGCGTGCATCCACGCCCAGGGGCTTAAGGTACTTGGGCAACGCGCCCACGACATCGGCCAGGCCGCCGGCCTTGGCGAGCGGTGCGCACTCGGCCGCGGCGATGAGGACGGGAGGCAGGTCGGCGAACTCGGGGGCCGCAGCGGACGAGGCCTTGGGCTTGCGCGTGCTCGCAGATTTGCGCGTGCTCGCGACGGAAGCCTTGGGCTCGGCGGCTGCCTTGGGCTTGCTCGCGGCCG
>CAJOOG010000080.1 GCA_905236045.1 uncultured Denitrobacterium sp. | reverse complement strand
GGGCCGCGGGTGCGGGCGGGAGAGCTGGCCGCCGACTCTCAAGCCCATTCGCGGGCCCGCGGCCCGCGCGGCAAAACCTAGCCGTGCAGGCGCTTCTCCAGCGCATCGTTGACGATGCGCAACGCCTTCACCCGAGCATATCGCTTGTCGTTGCTCTCCAAGATGATCCACGGGGCGTAATCGGTGCTGGTCAGGCGGAACATGTCTTCGACCGCTTCGCGATACTGCGGATACTTGTCGCGGTTACGCCAATCCTCGTCAGTGATCTTCCACTGCTTGCTCGGATCGTCCGCCCGCGCCTGGAAGCGCCTCATCTGCTCCTCGCGGTCGATTTCCACCCAGAACTTCAGCAGGATGGCGCCCCAATCGACTAGGTCGCGCTCGAATTCGTTGATCTCGTCGTAGGCGCGGCCCCATTCCTTCGGGCTGGCGAAGCCCTCCACGCGCTCGACGAGCACACGCCCGTACCAGCTGCGGTCGTAGATGCCCACATGACCGGCTTTGGGCAGACGCGTCCAATAGCGCCACAGGAACGGATGCATCAGCTCCGGCTTGGTGGGCGCCGGGCTGGGGAAGATGGTGTAGGCACGCGCATCGAGGGCTTGGGCGACGCGTTTGATCGAGCCGCCCTTGCCCGCCGCGTCCTGCCCTTCGTACATCAAGATCAGCGGCACGCGCTTCATGTACATCTCCAGCTCCAGGTTGTAGAGGCGCTCCTGCTCGCGCTTCAGCGCCTTCTTGTACTGGGCCTGCTCCAAGCGCAGATGATAGTCGACGCCCTTGAGAGTCGGATGATCGCTGGCAATGCGATAGCGCGACTTCTTCGGAGCCTGGGCCGCCTGCTCGGCAGCTGCCGCCTCGTTGGACTCGCGGACCTTCTGCTGCTCCTCGGGCGTGCGGGTGCGCTCGTCCTTGTCATCGCGTTCGGCCAGACCAGCGCTGTTGGCGGCCGCCTTTGCCGCGGCTGCGGCGGCCTCGGGGTCGGCTGCGGCGTGCACGGCCCCGTCAAGCGCGGCCACCAACGTGCGGGCTATGGTCAGGTTCGCGCGGCGACGATCCTCCGCATTCAGCACCACCCACGGGGCGAAGTCGTAATTGGTCTCGGGGAGGAACCTCTCGTAGATCGCGCATTTCTCGTCGTAGTCGCCGAGCGATTCCAACGCGCCTTCTTCGACGCGCCAGGCGGTCTGAGGATCGGAGGCCAGGGCCTTCAGGCGTTTGCGCTGGGTCCTCTTCGAGATATGCAGGAAGAACTTCACCACGATATAGCCGTCGTCGGTGAGTTGGCGCTCGAACGCCTTCGTGCTCTTCAGCGCCTCCTGCGACAGGTCCCAATGCGCGCCGCCCTCGCTCACATCCTCGACCGCGACGCCGGCTTTGCGCCCGGCGATGCGCTGGATGACGGCGCGATACCATCCGCGGTCGTAGATGGTCATGTTGCCGCGCGGGCCCAACGCCTTCCAGAATTGCTGCAGTACGGGGTAGTAGGAGAGCATGCCCTGCTTCTGCTTGCGCAGCTGCTTGGCCTCCTTTAAGTCGAAGTTCTCCGACACGTGGACCGTGGTGGAGCGCGCATCCAGGTTGTAGAGCAAATCCGAGATTCGGCCGCCCTTGCCTGCGCCGTCCCAGCCTTCGAAGAGCACCACCAGTCCGATGCCCTTGGTACGCGCCTCCTGCTGGAGCACTATGAGCTTCTTCACCAGGTCATCGTGGACGGGCTTGTACTCCTCCTTGGTGATTGCAGCGACATCGAAATCGATCTTGTCGAGCATACGCGTCTCCTCACCTTCTTGCATGGTCGGGCTTTGAGCTGCGAAGATTGTACACCACCGCGCGGAGCGGACTCGCGAGGCGTGCGGGAGGAATGGCAAGACTTGCAAAATCGCTGAAGCCCCGCCCAAGTCCCATTGTCAACTGGAAATAAACGCTATGATGAAGGGCGTTGTTCGCCGACTTCATGCAGAAAGGCCCAATCTTTGGAGGAGTTAAGACCAATGGACAAGAAAGCGCCCGATTCGACCGCCATCGACGATGCCGAGCAGCGCCGTCTGGCACGAGTTCCCTACATGCAGAACCGCGAGCTCTCCTGGCTCACCTTCGACGAACGCTGCCTGGACCAGGGCCGCGACGAGACCGTGCCCCTTTTGGAGCGCCTGCAATTCGTGAGCATCTTCACGAGCAACCTGCAGGAGTTCTTCATGGTGCGCGTGGGAAGCCTGACGGATTTGGACCTGCTGAAAAAGCCCATCATAGACTCCAAGAGCAACATGACCCCCCGCGAGCAGCTCGACGCCATACACGAGCGTTGCCACGAGCTCTACCCGGTAGTAGAGAGCATCTACCACGAGATCGACGACAAGCTCGCTTCCGCGGGCGTCAAGCACCTCCAGTACGAGGGCCTCGACCCCGAGCAGATGTCCTACGTTCAGGACTTCCTGGCCACCCGCGCCCTTCCCTATCTCTCGCCGCAGATCATCAACGCGCGCCATCCCTTCCCCCATCTGGAAAACGGGGCGCTTTACATCATCGTGCGCCTGTTCGAAGAACAGCCTAAGAAGAAGTCCGAGATGACCAAAGAGGAGCGCGCCGCCGCCAAGGAAGAGCGCAAGCGCCTGAAAAACCAGGGCGCCGAGGGCGTGACCATCGGCATCGTGCCCCTGCCCAAACAGGCTCCGCGCCTTATCAAGGTCCCCGGCGAGGGCTTCCAGTACGTCCTGCTCGAGGACGCGCTCGAGGCCAATGCGAAGAGCATCTTCGACATGTACACGGTCAAGCACACCAACATCATCTGCGTCACGCGCAACGCGGACCTCGACAGCACGGAAACCGCCGACGAGGGCGAAGAAGACTACCGCGAGCACATGAAGAAGATCCTGAAGAAGCGCGCCCGCCTGGTGCCGGTGCGCCTGGAGAGCAAGCGCAAGCTCTCCTCCACGGTGAGCAAGTTCCTGCTCATGCGGCTGAAGCTGAAGCCCCACCAAGTCTACGCCACCACGGTGCCCTTCGACATGGGCTTCGCCTTCGCCCTGCCCAGCATGGTGGACGAGATCACGCGCAAACGCCTGACGAGCGAGCCCTTCGCCCCCAGCTGGCCCGGACAGCTGCGCCGCAGCGAGCGCATCATCGATCAGGTACAGAAAAAAGACGTGCTGCTCTCCTATCCCTACGAGAGCATGGATCCGTTCGTGCAGCTGCTGCGCGAGGCCGCCGCAGACCCGGACGTGGTCTCCATCAAGATCACGCTGTACCGCCTGGCCAGCTCCTCGCACCTTGCGGAGGCGCTTATCGCCGCCGCCGATGCGGGCAAGGAGGTAACAGCCCTCTTCGAGCTGCGCGCACGTTTCGACGAGAGCAACAACATCGCCTGGTCGCAGCGTTTCGAGGAAGCTGGCTGCAACGTCATCTACGGCTTCCACGATTACAAGGTGCACAGCAAGATCTGCCACATCACGCGCCAGACCTCCGACGGGCTGCAGTACATAACGCAGCTGGGCACGGGCAATTACAACGAGAAAACCGCCAAGCTCTACACGGACTTCAGCTACATAACCGCCGACCCGGCCATCGGTCGCGACGCGGTGGATTTCTTCCGCAACATGGGACTGGAGAACGCCAGCCGCAACTACCAGACGATCTGGGTGGCCCCGCTGCAGATCAAGCAGAATATCCTGGCCGGCATCGACGAGCAGATCGCCCTAGCGAAAGCGGGCGAGGCCTGCGGCTTGTTCTTCAAGACCAATAGCGTCACCGACAAGAAGATCATCGAGAAAATCGCCGAGGCATCGCAGGCGGGCGTTCCCATAACGTTGCTGGTGCGCGGCATTTCCTGCCTGGTGCCCCGAGTGGAGGGCTACACCGACAACGTGCGGGTGGTCAGCATCGTCGGACGCCTGCTCGAGCACAGCCGCATCTACGGTTTCGGACCGCGCGAGACCATGCGGATCTACTTGTCGTCCGCCGACCTGATGACGCGCAACATGGACAAGCGCGTGGAAATCGCCTGGCCGGTGACCGGCGAGGAACCGCGCCGGCGCGTGTTCGCCTTCATCGATGCCTGCATGAACGACAACATGAAGCTGCGCGAATTACGCTCCGACGGCACCTACACGCCGCTTCGCGCCCTGCAAAAAGCGGACAGCAAGCCCTTCAACGCACAAGAGCACCTAATCAAAGCAGCCGCAGAGGAAAGCGGCATCGCGCGCGACGCCGAGCTCTCCGAGAAATCGGCTTACGAGAAACTGTCCATGCAGGCGCGTGAGCAGCGTCGCGACGAAGCACGTGCGCGCAAGGCTCACACGGACCTGGCCGAGGTCTACCGCGAGGCATTGAACCACGCCATGCTGCCCGAGGACGAGACCATCCTGCAGCCTTACATCACCGCCGCGGTGAAGGCCGTGGCCGAAGTGAACCCGAAGGCAGACGTCGATGCGATGGCGCCTGCCATCGCGGCGGCAATAGCGGCAGCCATGCCCGCCGTGGCCGAGCAGCAAGCGGCCGCCGAAGAGCTCGAGGCGGAGGACGAGGGCGCGGATTCGGTCGCGGACGAAACCGCGGACGCGACGGGCGGGTCCGCGAAGGAGGCGGCCGAGAACGCAACGGCCGATACGTCCGAAGCCGCGACCGCAAACGAGGTCAGCAGCGCCGATCCGGCCGCCGAGACGATTTCTGCCGCCATCGGGGCCGCAACCGAAGCCGCGGCGGCAATCACAACCGCGACCGGCACCGGAGACGATGCTCATGCCGGGACCGATGACGAGAAGGCGAAGGAAACCGAGCTTCCCTTCGAAATCGACGCTGCGGCCGCAAGCGGCCTTGCGGGCGAGCCCGCCGCGGCACCTGCGTCCAAGCCCGACCCCGGTCCAGAACCAGATCTCTCACCCGCACCCGAGTCCGTCCCCACAACCGAGGCCGCGGCACAGGCGGCTCCATCGGCAGCAGCCGCAACTCCGGAAGCCGCGACGAGGCAAGGTCAGCCTTCGGCAACCCCCGCGCCTGCGGCCGCAGAAACAGCCGAGAAGCCCCAGCCCGACTCTGAGACAGCGGAGATAGCCGAGCCCGCCGCCTCTGCGACAGAGACGGCGAAGCCCGAGCCTGCCAAGAAGAAGCGCGGCTTCTTCGCCCGCCTCTTCGGCCGAAAATAGCCGCCGTTTTTCAACACCGCTTCACAAGAGGGGGCTCCGCACCACCCGGAGCCCCCTCTCATTGCAATCTCATTTATCCGCGCCCCGGCCTGTAACGCCTTCCGCGGGAGCCTGCTACATAATGTAGCAGGTTCCCGCGGAAGGCGTTACAGGCCGGGGCGCAACCGGAAAACTTACGGCAGCAGGAGCTGGGCTATCTGCACGGCGTTCAGCGCAGCCCCTTTGCGGATCTGATCCATTACGAGCCAGAAGCTCAGCCCGTTTTCCACGGAAGCATCCCCACGCACACGACCTACGTATACCGGGTCGGTCCCTGCCAGCTCGCCCGGCATGGGGTAGACCTCGTTCTCCGGGTCGTCGAACACCTCCATCATTGGCGCGCCCTTCCATGCCTCACGCGCTGCTTCCACACTCACCGGGGCCTCGAACTCCACGTTCACGGCCTCTCCGTGGCAGCGCACTACGGGCACGCGCACGCAGGTGGCGCTCACGCCTATTTCGGGCGCATGCATGATCTTCTTCGTCTCGACGACCATCTTCCACTCTTCTTTCGCCGAGCCATCCTCCATCATCACGTCGATTTTGGGAATGCAGTTGAAGGCGAGCGGATGCGCGAACGCCTCCGCCTTCATGGTCATCGAATCCAAGTAGCTGCGCGTCTGGTCGTAGAGCTCCACCATGGCGGGCATCCCCGCTCCGCTGGCAGCCTGGTAGGTGGACACCACCACGCGCTTTATGGGAGCCAAATCCGCCAGAGGCTTCAGCGCCACCACCATCTCGATGGTCGAGCAATTGGGGTTCGCTATCACGCCGCTGTGCCGCTTAACATCCCCGGGGTTCACCTCGGGAACCACGAGCGGGACATCGTCCTCCATGCGGAAGGCGCTCGAGTTGTCTATCATCACCGCCCCCGCTGCTACCACGGCTTCGCGGAATTGCTTCGAAATCTGCGCGCCAGCGGAGAAGAGCGCGATGTCCACGCCTTCGAATGCCTCGGACGTCATCTCCCGGACCACGAGTTTGCCAGCCTTGGCCCGGCCGCATCCGCTGAAGGGCAACTGCTTGCCGGCGGATTTCGCGGAGGCGAGCGCCCGCACTTCCGAGGCGGGGAAATTCACGTCGGAAAGCACCTTGAGGAACTCCTGCCCGACGGCCCCGGTCGCACCACATACGGCGACTACGGGATTGGCGGGCATCTGCTTGGCTGCGTACATATTCTCCAACTTTCTCTCGTCCGGCTTCGTTTTGATTTTCGCCTGGACCTCAGCGACCCTTCGACTTCTTAGCGGCCAGCTCCTCGGCAGAGAGCATCTTCTCCTCGAAAATGCTCTCGGAATCCAGACCGAAGGCGGTATGCAGGCAGCGGACGGCGAGCTCCCCCTGGTCGGCGGAAACGACGACCGAAAGGCGGATGGGGCTCGTGCTGATGAGCAGTATGTTCACGTTGTTGTCCGCCAGGGCGCTGAAGGCCCGGCCGGTGACACCCGGGGTGCTCTTCATGCCCGTGCCGACCACGCTCACCTTGGCGATGTTCTCGTCGACGCTGTATTCGCGTGCGCCGACCTTCTCCAGGATACCCTCGATCGTGCCGGATGCACGTCCCAAATCCGCAGCGGGGCAGGTGAAGCTTATGTCGGTGCGCCCGTCCTCGCTGATGTTCTGGATGATCATGTCCACGTTCACGTTGTTGTTCGCCAGGGCGCTGAAGACGCGGGCGGCGATGCCGGGACGGTCCTGCGCATCGCGAATCGTCACCTTCACCTCCGAGGTGTCATGGGCGATGCCTGTGATTACTGCCTGCTCCATTTCGGGGTCGGCCTCCTTGACAAGTGTTCCGGGCGCATCGGAGAAAGCCGAGCGCGAATGGATGACGACGCCGTACTTGCGGGCAAATTCGACCGCACGGCTCTGCAGCACGCCGGCGCCGGAACTGGAAAGCTCAAGCATGTCGTCGTAATTCACCACATCGAGCTTGCGGGCACGAGGGGCCACGCGCGGATCCGCCGAGTAGACGCCATCGACGTCCGAGTAGATCTCGCAGACGTCGGCCCCTATGCCGTAGGCGACCGCGACCGCAGTGGTGTCGCTGCCCCCGCGACCGAGCGTGGTCACATCCTCGTCCTTGTCGACGCCTTGGAACCCCGCGATCACGGGGATGATGCCATCGGCGACCGCACCGGTGATGCGCCCGGCATGGACGAGCGTGATTTTCGCTTTGGAATGCTCCGTGTCGGTGAAGATGCCGGCTTGGCGTCCGGTGAAGCTCATGGCGCGATGGCCCATGGCCTCGATGGCCATCGCCAACAGCGTCATGGAGACCTGCTCGCCGGTGGAGAGCAGGCGGTCCATCTCGCGCGCAGGCGGGTTGTTCGAGAGAGCCTTGGCTAATCCCACCAGTTCATCGGTGGTTTTGCCCATGGCGGAGACGACGGCGACCGGGTGATCGCCTGCCTGCTTCATGCGGATGAGGCGCAAAGCGACCATCTTGATGCGTTCGGGTGACGCAACGGACGTGCCGCCGAATTTAGCCACGATGAGAGCCATAGAGTCTTCCTGTTCGACAAGTTAGCGTGCTTCACTATAGCAGCATAAAGCACCGCCCGTGACGGAATTCTCTGCAAGCTCAAAATGCGCCGGCGCAGCCGCCTAGGAATTGGTGACGGCGATGGATGAGAGCAAGTCGGCCACATGCTCGCAGTCATCGACGATGGTCTCCAAGGCATCGAAGATGCGCGTCCACACCATGACGCGCAAGGGGTTGTCCGCATCGACCGTGTAGAGCTTGTGCACGTTCTGCTCGTAGAGCTCGTCGGCGGATTCCTCGAGCTCGTTGACCTTCTCGACGGCCTGGCGGAACTTCTTCTTCTCCTTTTTCGCGTTGACGAATTCGTGCAACGCCAGCTTCAGGGACTCGCAGCTCTTGCGGATGATCTTGACGACGCCGTCCACGTCGTGGTGCATGAAATGGACATCGAACATATAGAACAGGTGAATGACGCTCTCGGTATCGTCGACGATATCGTCGAGCGCGGAGGCGATGGCGACGATATCGTCTCGATCGATGGGGGTGATGAAGTCCGCGGCGATGGCGGCGTAGGTCTCGTGGTTGATGCTATCGGCTTTGTGCTCGATCTCGTGAGCCTGGGGAATGACGTCGGCAATATCCTCGGCGGTCTCGAAATGCTTCACTACCTTATTGAGCAGATCCGCTTCCTCGATTGCGAGGTCCATCTGCGCTTCGAACGCGGCGAAGTAGTCGTACTTCTTCTTGCGAGCCATCGTGTCTCCGATCCTGCGAGCACTGCACATGGAGCGCATTTTACCCTAATGCGCTCCCTCGCGGGACCTCATATTCTTCCGGCACCAGCAGTTTCTCCGCACGGGCGGACGCACGGGGCACCCAGCCGCGCGGGGCACCCAGCCGCAGGGCCGCCCGACCGCAGCCGCGCACGCTGCCCAGACAGCCGGCCGCAGCCGCGCCGAGCCCTCGGATCGCCGAGGCTACTGCAGCGCCTGGATGGTGCGCCCGCGCTCCGCCTGGATGGTGGTCGTCTGCATGTGGCCGGGAAGCACCAAGGTCGCGTCGGGTAGCCTTCCGAGCCTGCCCAAGCTGCGCCGCATGTCCGCCATGCTGCCTCCCTCGAAATCGGTCCGTCCTATGCTCGCGCAGAAGAGCGTGTCCCCCGACACCAGCACCGGCGCTCCAGCACGGGTTCCCCTATCGCAGTAGAAGCACAGGCCGCCTTTGGTGTGGCCCGGCGTCAGCAGCGCCTTCCAGCGGGTCTTCCCCACCTCGAAGACGTCGCCGTCCTCCAGCTTGCGGTCCACTTCGCAGCCTTCGATCCGCCGATGCCCGTCCCACTGCCCCTCTTCGATGACCCTCGAATCGATGCGCGAGGCGTACACGGGCGCATTCGTCTTCCGCCGAAGCTCGCTTGCCGCGCCCAGATGATCCCAATGGCTGTGCGTTATGAAGATGGCGCTTATCTTTCCGCCAGCCGCGGCGATAATTCCCTCGGCTTCCTGCGTGGGGTCGACCGCGATCGTGCCGTCCGCCCCGTCGTCGAGCAAATACACGTTGTTCCCAATGGGGCCCATGACCAGCATGCGCACTCGCACGCAGCCGCCCTTCACTTCCTCCATCTTTCTCCTCCTCTTTCCCTCTCGTCGTCTGCGCTGCCCGCACCTCGGCTGCAGAGGCTATTTCTCCCCCGGCATCAGACGATGGGCGTCGAAAACGCCGTCCACGGTGTTCAGGCCTTTCAAGATGCGCTCTATGCTGGCCACGGTGCTCAACTGGAACAAGAAGCGCATTTCCACTATGCCGTCGCGGTGCGTGTTGGTCGAGGAAGAAAGCACGTTGCCGCCCGACTCGGAGATGACCTGCACCACATCGCGCAGCAGGTTCATGCGATCGAGCGCCTCCAGATATACCTCCACCTTGTAGGTGGTCGTCTCGCTGGGTTCGTTTTCCCATTCCACGGGGATGATCCGTTCGGTGCGCTCCATCAGGTTGGCGGCATTGGGGCAGTCGCGCCGGTGCACGGACACGCCCCGCCCGCGCGTGACGAAGCCCACGATGTCGTCGCCGGGCACGGGGTTGCAGCAACGCGAGAGCCGCACGAGCATGCCGCCCTCCCCCTTCACTATCACGCCGTTGCTGGCCTTCTTCTGCTTGTGCGTCTTGGGGTGCCGCACGGAAGTGACCATCGGCGGCAGTTTGCCCGTGGCCATCATCGACTCGAGCGGCTCTCTCGCAGGGGTCGCCTCGTCCTTGGGGCGTAGCTGCGCCAGCACGCGATTGCTCACCGCGACAACGCTCTCCTTGCCCGTTCCCACGGCGGCCAGCATGTCATCGGTGTCTTTGAAGCCCATCTGCCCGGCAACGGCGCGCAGGGCCCGCTGCCCTGCGGGGCTGCTGATGCCCAGCCCCTCTTTACGCAGTTCGTGAGTGACCTTCTCGTGGCCGGCCTGGATGTCGTCGGCACGGGTGACGCGCGCGAAGTAGCCGCGGATTTTCGAGCGGGCCCGAGGGGTCTTTACCATCTTCGCCCAATCGCGACTGGGCGTGGCGCTCTTCTGCGTAAGGATCTCCACGCGGTCGCCCATCTGCAGCTGGTAGGTAAGGGGCACGATGACCCCGTTGACCTTGGCGCCCACGCAATGATTGCCCACCTCGGTGTGGATGGCGTAGGCGAAGTCGACCGGGGTGCTGCCGGCGCGCATGCTCTTGGCGTCGCCCTGCGGGGTGAAGACGAAGACCTCCGAGGGAGCCAAATCCACCTTCAGATCCTTCAAGAACTCGCGGCTATCCTGCGATTCGTCCTGGTAGTCCATCATCTGACGCAGCCAGGCGAGCTGCTTCTCGAACTGGAGGTCCCCCTTGCCGCCTTCCTTGTAGCGCCAATGCGCCGCCACGCCGTATTCGCTCATGCGGTGCATCTCCACCGTGCGTATCTGCACTTCCAGCGGACGCCCCGCCGGCCCGATGACGGTGGTGTGAAGACTCTGGTACATGTTGTATTTGGGCATGGCGATGTAGTCTTTGAAGCGCCCGGGCATGGGCTGCCACAGGTTGTGAACCGCCCCGAGCGCCGAGTAGCACTGGGCCACGGTGTCCACGATGATGCGCACGGCGATGAGGTCGTAGATCTCCGAGAAATCCTTCTCGCGCACCGTCATCTTGCGGTAGATGCTGTAGAGGTGCTTCGGGCGCCCCATGATCTGCGCTTCGATGTGGACCTTGTCCATCTCCCCGCGCAGAATCTCTATGACGTGCCCCAGGTACTCCTCGCGCTCCGTGCGGCTTTCGGCCACCATGCGCGAGACGCGGCGGAACTTGTTGGGTTCGAGATAGTAGAACGAGAGGTCCTCGAGCTCCCACTTGATCGAACCGATGCCCAGACGGTGCGCTATGGGCGCGTAGATCTCCAGCGTCTCATGCGCTTTGAAGATCTGCCGGTCCTCGGGCAGGGCGGCGAGGGTGCGCATGTTGTGCAGGCGGTCCGCCAGCTTGATGACCACGGTGCGGATATCCTTGTTCATGGCCACGAACATCTTGCGGATGGTCTGCGCCTGCTCGTCGGAGAGGTTCTCCACCTCGATGCGCGTTATCTTCGTGACGCCATCCACCAATGCGGCCACGTTCTCGTTGAATTGCCCCGAGACCTCCTCCTTGGTCACGGGCGTGTCCTCGACGACATCGTGTAGCAGCGCCGCGCAGAGCGTTTCGGCGTCCATGCGCAGGTCCGCCAGGATGATGGCGACCTCGACCGGATGCGAGATGTAGGGCTCCCCGCTCTTGCGACATTGCCCGTCGTGCGCGTCGCGGGCGAACTCGAAAGCCCGGCGAAGGGCCTCCTCCTCTTCCTCGTTCAGGTAGGCGGCGGTGATCTCCTGCAGGGCGGCGAAGCGCTCCTCGGGCGTCTTGCTCTCGATTTTGGCAGGGTCCGCCGCGCCGATGTTCTCCGCGAAGGAAAGCTGGCTGGTATGCGCGTGCCCGAGCAGGATATCGGAGCCGTCGCTGAAGCGCAAGGGACCGCCGACCGGGTCCGCCATGCGGCCCAGCAATTGTTCTTGGGGCGCATCCACGGATTTCGGACGCTGCTCGGAAAGATGCGGGCGGGGATTGTCGCTCATGGCTGATCCTCCTCGGCAGGCTCGTCGGGAAGTATGGGGCGCGAAATGCGGGTCCGCAGCACGGCGACGGGGCTCTTCAGGACCCACTCGCGGAAAGCGCGGAACTCCTCCATCTCGTCGAGGCCCTCGCGATAGCGCACGCTGTCGGTGAGCTCCACCTTGGAATCGGTCTCCACGAGGCGGATGGTGCGGGCGCGGCCCTCTTCGGATTCCGCCGTCTCGGTCTCGATGAGGCCCAGCTCGCGGAAGACCGCGATGCCGCAGCGGACGGCCGCGGGAGACACTTCGCACGCGGGAGGACGCTGGCTGCAAGCTTGGGCTATCTCGGCCTCGGAAGCCTGGATGGCATGCCCCTGCGCCGCACGGCTCCGCGCGACCAGCTCGCGGTAGACCTGCGCCAAGGTGTCGTGGTCGGGCGTGGCATCGGCCAAGATACGCTCGTTGATGCCCGCATCCGCCTTGCCGAACAGCAGATGCACGAAGGCCTTCCGGCCGTCGCGTCCCGCCCGACCGCTCATCTGGTTGAATTCAATGTCGTTGAAGGGCAGGTGGAAGAGCACCACATGACGGATGTCGGCGATGTTGACCCCCTCGCCGAAGGCGCTCGTCGAGACGAGCACGTTCAGCTGGCCGGCCCGGAACATCTCCTCCACATGCGTGCGGTCCGCACGCGGCAGGCCCGCGTTGTAGAAGCCGATGAAGGGGGCCATTTGCGGCACCAGGCTGCGCAGCTCGCGCGCCAGGGCGACGCTCTGCTGACGGGAGTTCACGTAGACGACGGTCTTCCCTCCCGTTGCGATGATGTTGGCCAGATAGCTTTCGCGGAAGCGCAGGTTGCGCTGATCGTCGAGTTCCATGTTGGGGCGGTCCGCGCGGTCGAGCACCTGGTTGTCTATGTGGAGCTGGCCTTCTATCTCCCCGGCGACCCGGACATTGGCCGTAGCCGTGAGGGCCAGCACCGTGGGTGCTCCCAGCTTCGCGATCTGGTCGCCCAGCCCGGCGTAGGTCATGCGGTTGCCCGCATGCGCGAGTCCGATATGATGCGCTTCGTCCACGACCACGAGCCCGATGCGCTCGGAGCGCGCAAACTCTTCGGCGTGGAAGCTGAGGAATTCGGGCGTGGTGAGCACGATATCCACCGTGCCCTGGGCCAGCCCGTCGAAAATCGCCCGCCGCTCCTCCGGGGGGGATTCACCCGTTATGACGTCCACCGCCAAACCGAAGCGATGGAGGGCCCGCGAAAGATGGAAGGCCTGATCGGCTATGAGGGCGCGCAGCGGATACACGAACAGGCTGGCCTGGCCGCGCGCCAACGCGCGGCGGGCGCCTTCCACTTGGAATGTCAGCGACTTGCCGCGTCCCGTGGCCATGACGCCCAACGTGGAAACCCCCGCTTCGAGCGCCTTGAGCACCTGCCGCTGCGAGTCGAAGAGTCGGCCTTCCCCGATGAAAGCCCGCACGATGGCGCTGCGCAGGCCTTCCGGGTCGCGCTTCGCGATCGCCTCCCATTTTTCGCGGTTGGCGCTCGCGGAGGAGAGGCGGGCCTCGCATTCCGCATCGTCCTCCTGGTAGTCCGCGCACAGATTGTCGTCGTCGGCCTCGAACAGGCCTGCCACGAAGGCGCGGTTCTCGGGCTCGAGCCAGGATTCGAGGGCGCTGCAGGGCTGCGCCGGGGCAATCGAGTCGATCAGGGCCTTCGCGCTGCGCCGCCCGCGCCATTCGTCGATTTGCGCCTCGAACGCGCAGTCGACCACGCTCGAGCAGCGCAGGAGCGCGTCGATGCCGGAGGCGTGGAACATGATGCCCGCGACGCTGTCGCGCCCATCGGAGAGCGTGGTGGAGAGGTGGTTCTTGTCCGCCCCCACCGCGCGGCTCTTCGTCATGAGCACGCCTTGGGCAAGCAGGCGAGGACGGCGGTTCTCCTGCCCGAAGGGCGCCAGCTCGTTCATCTTCTCGATGTTCTCGAGCGTGAGCTCTCCCAGATCGACCACCGCGTCGATATCCACACGCGGGTGGAAGCATTCTCGCGGGAGCGCATCCATGTGAGCGCAGAGTCGTTCGGTGAATTCGGGCAGCTTCTCGGCAGGCAGGGTGACGCCCACGGCC
>CAJOOG010000079.1 GCA_905236045.1 uncultured Denitrobacterium sp. | reverse complement strand
GGTGGGCAACGCGAAGCTGAACAAGGCCTACGCGAAGAAGTACGCGAAGATCTTCACGAAGGCCAACGCGGGCAAGAAGGTAGCCGTGAAATAAGGCAGCGGCCAGACGAGATTCCAAGGAGCAGGGGATGAACAAGGGGAAGCTCTTCAATTCGTGCGTGAGCAGCATCACCGCCGTGGCCATGGCGTTCTCGCTCTCTGCGCTCGGCGCGGCGCGGGTCGCCGTTGCCGAGCCCGCGGGCGATGCGGCCGGCGAGACGGTGACCGTCATCGTCCAGCTCGAGGAGGCCTTTTCGGGAGGTCTTTCGGCTCAAGGCGCGAGCTCTCCGCAGGAGCGGCATCGCAGCATCCAGCGCGAAATCGAGGAAATCTGCGAGCAGGCAGAGAGCGTACCCGCATCCTCGGATGCCGGGGAGTCCACGACGCTCTCGGCCGCGTCTGTCGCCGCCTCCGCCCCCGACGTCTCCTTCGCCGTGGTGGACGACTACTACAACATCATCGACGGCTTCGCCGTCACCGTGCCGGCCTCCGCGCTTCAGGACATCCGAAACCTCCAAGGCGTGAAGAACGCCTTCCTCGAGCGGACCCACGAGGTGCCGCAGGATGCCGAGGACGTCCACGACACGACGCCGGGCAACCAGTCCTCGCTCGACATGACGCAGGCCGACGATATCGAAGAGCGCGGCGATGGCCAGGTCATCGCCGTTATCGACAGCGGTGTTCAGGTGACCCACGAGGCCTTTTCCGGCGCGATCGACGCCACGAAGGCGGCATGGGGCGAAGACGCCCTCGCGCAGAAGAGGGCGAACCTTGTCCAAGGGGGCAAGGATGCCGCCTACATCAGCGAGAAAATTCCCTTCGCTTACGATTATGCCGACGACGATGCCGATGCCATTCCCGCGAACTCGGGGCTGAGCCATGGCACGCACGTGGCCAGCATTGCCACCGCCAATGCCGGGGAGGTGCGGGGAACCGCGCCGAATGCCCAGCTGTGCGTGATGAAGGTGGCGCGCGATTCCACCGGGCGCATCCCCGATACCGCGCTGTTCGAGGCGCTCGACGACGCCGTCGTCCTCGAGCCCGACGTCATCAACCTGTCCCTGGGCTCCGATGGCGGCTTCGCCTCGGAGGCGGACTCGACCTACAGCGACGCCTATGCGGCGCTCGAGGAGGCGGGCATCACCGTTTGCAACTCGGCGGGCAATTCGGGCAATGCCGCGCATACCGTGAACGGCGTCGAGAGCCTTTCCGCGGCGGGCAACCCCGACAACGGCCTCGTGAGCTCGCCTGCTTCCGTCGCCGAGGCGCTGGCGGTGGCGAGCATCGACAATTCCGCCCAGACGCCCTGCTTCACGATGGCCGATGGCACGAGAATCGGCTATACGGATGCCGCGGGGAGCAAGGGCAGCGTCCCGAGGACCTTCGACGACCTCGCAGACGGCACCTACGAGTACCTGAGTGCGGGCACGGGGTCTCAAACCGCGACAGATTCCCTGCTCGCGGAGCATGCAGTATCGTATTTCGTCGACAAGGTCGTGGTCATCGAGGACGGCTTCTACGACGAGAACGGCACCATCCTCATGGCGGCGGCGCGCATCTCCAACGTTGCCTCGGCCCTTAAACCGGCCGCCATCATCATCTCCGCGACCGGCGACGGCGCGCTTTCGGCTGCGAGCGCGGGCCAGGTCACGTCGACCCCGGTGGCTTGCATCTCCCACAGCGACGGTCAGGCGCTCGCGGGCGCGGCGACCAAGACGATTGTCGTCGCGCAGGGGGAGGCCATCCCCGCTTCGACGGACTATGCCGTAAGCGATTTCAGCAGCTGGGGCCCCACGCCCGAGCTTACGCTCAAGCCCGAGGTCGCCGCTCCCGGCGGCGACATCTACGCAGCGGTGCTCGACGACGCGTACGGCTGCAAATCCGGCACCTCCATGGCTTCCCCGCACATGGCGGGCATAGCGGCGCTCGTTCGCGAGCATGTGGGGGAAAGCTCCCTGTTCGATAGCCTCAGCTCGCAGGAGAGGCGGGATGTCGTCACGCAGCTCGTCATGTCCACGGCCAAACCGGTGGTCAATCAGAATGCGCAGGACGGATACTACTCGCCGCGTCAGCAGGGTGCGGGCATCGTGAATGCCCAGGCGGCGGTGGATACTGAAGTCTACGTGACCGTCGCGGGCGCGGCGGAGGCCTCGCGCCCCAAGGCCGAGTTGGGCGCAAGCGATAAGGGCGCTTGGAGCTTCACCGTCGTGCTGCATAACCTGGGCGCATCGAAGCATGTCTTCAACGCACGGGCGGTGGCCCTGTCGGAGAAGGTCGTCGACGGGAGCTTCTCCGAGGTCTCGGAAGACTATGCGGGCCGGGGCATCGCCGTCGAGTATGGCGGGGCCGCCTACGATGCGCAAAGCGGCACGGTGAACGTGCCGGCCGGCGGTCAGGCAAGCGTGACCGTGTCGCTTACCTGCGAGGACGCCTTCAAGGAGTTGGTCGCGGCCGCGGAGAACGGCAGCTACGTCGACGGCTTCGTCCTGTTCGAGGCCGTCTCCGACGAGGCCTCCGACGGCGAGGCCGGAGTCGACCTCTCCGTGCCTTTCCTCGGGTTCTACGGCGACTGGGGGCAGGCGCCCGTTTTCGACGCCCTCGACGGCTCGGGGAGCGAATGCGTCGGAGGCACATCGTTCGTAGATGACAGCGGCATTGCGCTCGGGCTGAATCCGCTTGACGAGGACGACGACACCGTCGATTACGGCAAGCTCTTCGTCTCCAACGTGAAGGGCGCTCGAAACCAGTTCGTGCCGCGTACGGGAATGCTCCGCTCGGCGAGGTCTCTCGTCTACGAGTATGTGAATGCCGCCGGCGAGACGGTGAGAAGCTATACCCATCTGTACACGACGAAGTCGCTGTACGGCTCGGAAGGGTGGACGAACGCCGAGACGAACTACACCGAGTCCCCGGCGTTTAACGGCCTCGATGACGAGGGCCTCAAGCTCGAGGACGGCACCTACACGCTTCGCGTGACGGCGACGACTGCCGGCCCCGATTCGCGCGAGCAGGTCTTCACCCAGGACTTCACCTACGACACGACCGCTCCCGAGGTGACCTTCACCGCCGACGGCATCGGACAAGCGGTCGTGCAGGTGGAGGACGCGGGCTCGCTCGCGGGCATCCGTCTCGTGGACCGGAGGAGCGGCACGGTCATCGCCACGCTGCTCGACACGCAGGCCACGCGTTCCGAGACCATCGAAAGCGCGACGCGTTGGGACTTCGACCTCGACCTCGTGCAGCTGAAGGAGGCCTGGACGCAAGCCGGCCTCGCGGAGGAGGACTTCACGGACTCGCTGATCGCGAAGGCATGGGACTGGGGCATGAACGAGGGCGCGAGTTCGACGGAGTCGGCCGACGGCGATTTCACCATCGAAGACGGCGTGCTCACGGGTTATTCCGGGTCGAGCACCTACGTGGTCGTGCCCGATGGGATCACGGGTATCGGCGAGGAGGCGTTCGCGAGCTCCGCGATAAAGGGCATCTTCATCCCCGCCAGCGTCAAGAGCATCGGCCGTCGCGCTTTCTATCAGGCCACAAGCTTGGCGTCCGTCTCCTTTGAGGATGGCGACGCCTCGCCCAGCCAGCTGACCGAGATCGGCAGCGAGGCCCTCGCCGGGTCGGGCGTGCTCTCGATGAGCTTCCCGAGCGCCGTCGAGACCTTGGGCAAGCGCGTGCTGGCGGATTCGAAGGTGGTCGAGGTCTCCTTTCCGGCGTCGCTTGCCGAAATCCCGCAAGGTGCGTGCAATTCCTGCGCTGATTTACGTAAGGTCGCATTCGCGGACGGCATCTCGGGTATCGGCGCGAGCGCGTTTCTCGATTGCTCGGACCTGACCGAAGTGGTCGGCGGCGGCATCGACCAGACGCTTCCTTCATCGGTGAATACCATCGGCGATTACGCCTTCAAGAACACCGGTCTCCGCGCGCTCGCTCTCGCCGAGGGGCTCGAGGCGATAGGCGCTTCGGCCTTCGCCGGGACGTGGATCGGGCAACTCGTCGTGCCGAACAGCGTGACGCGGCTCTCCGACTCCGCGCTGGGCGAGATGAAGCATCTGCTTAGCGCCACGCTCGGGACGGGCGTGGACGAAGACGACGCCATCGCCGTCTTCTCCGGCAGCACGGAGCTACGTGCGATCGAGGTCGCAGATGGCTCGCAATCGCTTCTGGCAGAGGACGGCGTCCTGTTCGATGCGGAGAAGACTCGGCTTTTGTCCTTCCCGCTGGGCAAGATCGGTTCCTACGAGGTGCCGGACGGCATCGGGGAAATCGCCGAGGCGGCCTTCGCGCAGGCGAGTCTGAGCAGCGTGGCCTTCCCCTCGAGCCTTGTTTCCATCGGCGAGAGCGCATTCGCCTCGAGCAGGCTCTCCGGGCAGCTCGTGCTTCCCGCGGGGTCGTTCGCCATCGGCAAGAGCGCCTTCTCGGAAACAGAAATCGAATCGGTGGATATAGGCGGGGCGACGAGCATAGGCGAGAGCGCCTTCGCGAGCTGCACCCAGCTTGCCGCAGCGGACCTGCGCACCGACCGGTGCGCCCTGGAATCCGTGGGGGCCAATGCATTCGCCCCCGACACGCCGCTCGGTTCCGTGGTGCTGCCCGATTCCGTCACCTCCGTGGGGGCCGGCGCCTTCGCCAACAACGCGGCGCTGACCAAGGTGCACCTCGGTGCGGGCATCTCCGAAGCGTACTCCACGCTCTTCAGCGGCTGCGAGAACATCGCCGAGCTGAGCGTCTCCGCCGACAGCGCCTCCTATTATGCGGACGGGAATGTGCTCTACGTCAAGCAGAGCGACGGCATGCACCTCTCGTTCTCGCTGCCCGGCAACGCCTTCACCGCCTACACAGTCGCCGCGGGCACGGTGCAGATCGACAAGAGCGCGTTCAAAGACAACAAGACTCTCGAGACGCTGGTTCTCCCCGAAGGGCTCAAGACTATAGAGAGCGGGGCTTTCAACGGCTGCAGCGCCCTTGCGAACGTCAGCTTCCCCGACAGTCTCTCCAGCGTGAACGGCTTCTACAACACAGCCATGGAGCTGGCGGATTTCGGGACGAGCATCCAGGAGATCAATAAGAACGCCTTCATAGGGCACAACCCCGCGCACCTGGTCGTGCGCGGCGGCAACAAGGGCACCTACGGCTCGTCGAGCGAAAACGGCTCCGACAAGCAGCCCATCAAGACGGCTTATTTCGGGGAGGGCATGGTAAAAGCGGACTTCACCACGAGTCGCATCGCTCCGCCGGAGTTGTTGGTGGTGCCCTCGACCCTGACGAGCCTCTCGCTGCAGAAGGCCACTTCCACGCTCTCCTACGACGTGTCGGCGATAGAGGTGTATGCGCCAAAGGACACGACGGGGTGGACGACGGCGAGCGCGGCGCTGACGGCGATAGGGGCAGACCCGGCAACGCAGCTGAAGGCCTACACTGCCCTGTCCGTGGAGTGTGTGACGGAGGCGAAGCCCGAGGTAGGCGCTGAAGTGCAGATTACGGCGAAGGGTAGCGGCGGCCTCGGGGCCTACGAGTATCGTTTCGTGCAGAAAGCGGGGGATGGCACCGAAACCGTGCTGCAGGATTGGGGCGCCGAGGCGACGTGCGCTTGGACTGTCCCCGACGAGAACGCGAGTGTGAGCTGCGAAGTCCGCGATGCGACGTGGCTTACGGCGGCCGCCAGCGTGGCGATGGGGGAGGAGATGCCCGCAATGCCGACGCCCGCGTCACCGACGAAGGTGGTCAAGAAGGCGCTGGCCAAGGGCGCGACCTTCACCGTGTCCGGCATTACGTACAAGGTGACCAACGCTTCCAAGCGCTACGTGACCGTGACGAAGGTGAGCACCGCTGCCAAGACGCTCGCGCTGGTCAGCGTGAAGTACAAGGGCACGAGCAAGTACAGCGCGGCCACGTACAAGGTGAGGGCCATAGGGAAGAGGGCCGTGAAGAAGGCGCCCAAGCTGACGGAGCTGACCATAGGGGCGAACGTGGCCGCGATAGGCGCGCATGCGTTCGCGAAGGCCGAGAAGTTGAAGACCCTCGTGGTGAAGTGCAGGAAGCTGACGAAGACGGGTGTGAAGAACGCGCTCAAAGGCTCCCAGGTTGCAACGGTGAAGGTCTCGCTGGGGACCAAGAAGCTGAACCGGACCTATGTGAAGAAGTACAAGAAGTTCTTCACCAAGGCCAACGCCGGGAAGAAAGCGACTGTGAAGTCCTGAGGGCCTCGTGCGGGCGCGTCTCGGCGCCGCCTGTGCGGCCGGGCGCACAGGTGGGCCGGATCGCCTGTGCGGGTGCTTTTGGTGGAAATCTTTCGTGCGGGGTGCTCGCCGCGGACAGCGCAGCGCCAATCGCGCTATACTAGGGCCTCGCAAGATGAGTATCTTGAATGGGCTTGGGCGGCGCCATGCTCCGAACCTGGTCAGGTCCGGGAGGAAGCAGCCATAAGGGGCCGCTGACGAGCGCCCTTGCCTATTCAGGATACTTTTGCTTTATGCGGGCGAACGTGGGAAGGCGCACATGGACATCATCGGGGCTCTTGTCGGTCTGCTGAAAGACCCGCGCGGCGCCATTGCAGGCTGGATCGTCACGCTGGGTGCGGTGTGGGTTTACACTCCGCTGTTCCTCATCGTCTTCATCGAGACCGGACTCGTGTTCTTCCCGTTCCTGCCCGGCGACAGCCTGCTGTTCGCCGCGGGGGTCTTCAGCGCTCCGGGCGGCGGGCTCAACCTGGCGGCCACGCTGTTGGTGTTCTATGCGGCGGCCATCCTGGGAAACACGAGCAACTACTGGATCGCCCGCTTCTTCGGCAGCCGCATCATCGACTCGGGCAAGGTGAAGTCGCTTACTCCCGAGCGCATGGCCAAGCTCGACGGCTTCTTCGAGAAGTACGGCGGGCTCACCATCGTCATCACGCGCTTCATGCCCTTTTTCCGCACCTTCGCCCCCTTCATCGCGGGCACGGGGCATATGAACTTCGCCAAATTCACGTTCTTCAACGCCGTCGGCGGCATCAGCTGGGTGAGTCTGTTCGTGCTGGTCGGCTTTTTCTTCGGCGGCGTGCCCTTCGTGCAGGAACATTTCGAGGTCATCGTCTTGGGCATCGTGGGCATAAGCGTCTTGCCCGCCATCATCGGCGCGGTGAAGGGCGCTCTTGCCAGCCGCAGGCCCGAGCCCGACTCCGCGCCCGACCTTCAGGAGGACTAGCATGGCCGAAGCGCTCTATCGCAAATATCGCCCGCAGGTCTTCGAGGACGTCGTGGGTCAGCAGCATATCGAGCGGACGCTTACCAACGCCATCGACCAGGACAAAGTAAGCCATGCGTACCTGTTCTGCGGTCCGCGCGGCACCGGCAAGACCACCACCGCGCGTCTTCTGGCCAAGGCCCTCCTGTGCGAGAAGGGCCCCACGAGCAGCCCCGACGGGACCTGCCGCGAGTGCCGGGAAATCGCCGAGGGCACACATCCCGATGTCTACGAGCTCGACGCGGCTAGCCGCACGGGTGTGGAGAACGTCCGCGACGAGATAATCGGCCGCGTGAACTATGCTCCCACGCGCGGACGCTCCAAAATCTACATCATCGACGAGGTCCACATGCTCTCGACGGCGGCCTTCAACGCTTTGCTGAAGACCCTCGAGGAACCGCCATCGCATGTCGTCTTCATCCTGTGCACCACCGACCCGCAGAAGGTCCCCGAGACTATTCACTCGCGCTGCCAGCGCTTCGACTTCCATCGGCTGGGTAACGACGAGATAGTCAGCCGCCTGGGCGCCGTGTGCGTGGGCGAGAATGTGGAATTCGAAGCCGAGGCGCTCGAGCTCATCGCGCATCGGGCCGAAGGAGGCATGCGTAACGCGCTCACCTCCCTCGAGCAGCTGATAGCCTTCGGCGGCGGCAAGGTGACCGTTGCCGGGGCGGAGGACTTGCTCGGATCGCTCGATGCGAGCGACATGGCGGAGATCATGGACGCCATCGGCCGCCGCGATGTGGCGGCTTGCTTCAATTGGACCGCGCAATATGTTGAATCCGGCGCCGACTTGGCGCAGTTCTGCCGCGATATGGCGCAGCGCGTGCGCGATCTGTACGTACTGAGCCTGGCGGGCACCGATGCCGCGCTGGATGTGGCCGAAGCCGAGCGGCGCCAGATGACGGCGGAGCTCGCCTTGTTCGGTCCGGACCGGCTGTCGCGTATGATGTCGGTGCTGGGCGATTTGCTCGCCGAACTGCGCTCGAGCACCAACCCGCGCCTGTGCTTCGAAATCGGGCTCACGCGGATGGTCCGCCCCGAAAGCGACTTGACGCTGGAGGCTTTGGCGGAGCGTATCGAGGCCCTCGAGGCGGGCGGCAGGGCCCCGGCCGCGCTTCCCTCTCCTGCATTCGTCTCGACTCCCGCTCCTGCGCCCGAACCCCAGCAGCAGCCGATGCAGACGCAGGCTGCCGCATCCGGTCCTTACGATGTGCCGCCCGCGCAGAGCGCATCTGCTCCTCCGCAGGGGGCGCCGGCCGCAGATCCGGCCGCATTCTTGTCGAACGGCGCCGCCTTGCAGCGTGCTTGGCGCTCCGTGGTGAACTTCGTCAAGAAGGAGAAGACGGCCTACGGCGCCCTGCTGGTGGATGTGAAGGTCCGCCCGGACGAGCACGGCGGGGTGGCCATCGAGTTCCCTGCGGATAACTCCTTTGCCTACGACATGGCCCAGCGCCCCGAGCTCAAAAGCTCTATCGAAGCCGCCTTCCGTCAGGTCGTGGGTACGGAAGTGCCCTTCACCTTGCATTATGCGGGTGCAGAAGCTTCCGATGCGCAGGCATCGGGGCAGTCCGCACCCGCTGCAGCCGGCACCGATGCGCAGAGCGCCATCGAGCGCGCACGCAAGCTGGTGCAGGAGGCGGCCAGCCGCGGCGCTCAGCGGACGTCTCGCGCCTCTGCGTCCGCCGCGGGCCCGCCGCAGCCGCCCGCGCCCGCCGCGCAGCAGCAGCCTGTGTCGAATCCGCGGCCGCCCGCTTCCAATCCCGACGATGTTCCACTCGACGTCTACGAGAGCATGGTGCCCGCCGCAGCGGATGCGGCTGCGCCTTGGGAGCCGCCCGCGCCTGCACCCGCGCCCGAGCCCGCGGCACCCGCGCCCGCGCAGACGCCGCAAGACACCGCCTCTGCAGACCAAACGCCTGCAGAGCAATTGGGTACGATGGCTTCCAACGCCTTCGGCTCGAAGATTACTTTCGAGGAAGTATGACCGGCGGGCCGCTCGCCAGCCCGCTCGTCGGCCGACCTGCCGGCACGTCAGCCGACTGATCGGTCAATCGACCAACCGACCCGCAAAGGAGTTCCCCATGGACATGAAGAAGATGATGCGCCAGGCGCAGCGTATGCAAGCCCAGCTCGCCGAGGCCCAAGAGGAGATCAAAGAGCTCAGCTACGAAGGCACCGCCGGCGGAGGCATGGTCAAGGTCACCGTTTCCGGCGAGATGGAAGTCACCGCCGTGGAGATCTCCCCCGTGGCCATCGATCCGGATGACCCCGAGATGCTGCAGGACCTGGTCATGGCGGCGACCAACGAGGCCCTGCGCGGCATGAACGGGCTCTCCAGCACCCGCCTGAACGCCGTTACCGCGGGCATGCCGAATATCCCGGGTATGAATTTCTAGCGGAAGAGGACTGCGGTGCAGGGTGCGCCTTCCATACAAGTGCTGCTCGACGAGCTTGAGCGCATGCCGGGCGTGGGCCCCAAAAGCGCCCAGCGCATAGCCTATTGGCTGCTCAACGGCGAGCGTGCGCAGGCGGAGCGCCTGGCGGAAGCCATCGTGCAGGTGAAGGATGCCGTCCACTTCTGTCCTGTGTGCTTCAACTACGCCGAAGGGAACCTCTGCGGGATCTGCGCGAGCGACAAGCGCGATCGCTCGCAGATCTGCGTGGTCGGCGAGCCGCGCGACATCCCGCCCATCGAGCGCACGGGCGCCTACCATGGCCTCTATCATGTGCTCGGCGGCGCGCTGAACCCGCTCGAGGGGATAACCCCCGACCGGCTCCATATCGCGGAGTTGATGGCGCGCCTCGGCGGCAACGAGGTGCAGGAGGTGGTTCTGGCCACCAACCCCAATGTGGAGGGCGAGACCACGGCCAGCTACCTGGCACGTCTCATCCGCCCGTTGGGCTGCAAGGTCACGCGCCTGGCGAGCGGCCTTCCCGTGGGCGGCGACCTCGAATTCGCCGACGAGGCGACGCTCGGCCGCGCCATCGAGACGCGCCGCGAGTTTTAGCGCCGCCTCTTCACAGGGTCTTCAAATTCGACTATCATATCCTGCGTTTGGAATGAGGTCCCGCACGGGAGGGGGCTGGGTCCTCGTTCAAGAAACCCTTGGAGGGTTCGCCATCGCAAGATGGCATAGGCGCTCGTCGCCTCTGGGAGGAAGTCGGCGAGCGCATTTGTCTTCCCGGGCGGCTATCGGCTCTGATCGGCCACCCAATTACGCGTGCATTCGAGGAAGGCCCGGGTGGCGATGCTGGCCTTGCCGTAGTCGCGCACGGCCACGCCCAGCTGCCGATGCGTGGGGATTTCGGGCTCCACCAAGGCCAGGTCGAAGGGTACATCGCTCATCATCAGCTTGGAGAACACCCCGTATCCCAGCCCTTTCTCGATCATGGCCATCACTGCGAAGTCGTTATCGATCTCGAAGCGGATGCTCGGGTTCACCTTATGCGTTTCGAAGAGGATGTCCATCTCGGTGTGGGTGTCGTTGGTCACCTTTATGTAGGGCTCTTCGGACATGGCCTCGGCGGGGAAGTAATCTGCGCTTGCATAGGGACTGTCCTTCGCAACGACGATGTAGAGCGGATCCTGGGCCAGGGGCAGCGAATAGAAGTTGTGCTCGGTCGGCAGGACGCAGAACATGCAGTCGTGCTCGCCATGCCAGGTGTCCTCTTCTTGGCGGACCTGCTCTTCGTAGGCCGTTATTTCCAGCTCGACTTTGGGGTGCTCGTTCGCGAAACGCTCGATGATGCCCGGCAGCCAGTGTATGGCCACGCTCGCGAAGGCCGAGATGCGCACCGTGCCGCCTTCTACTTGGCGAACCTCGTCGAGGCGGGTC
>CAJOOG010000078.1 GCA_905236045.1 uncultured Denitrobacterium sp. | reverse complement strand
GCTTGCTCGCGGCCGCCGGCTTCGCCTTTTCGGTGTCGGTCATGCTACCACCGCTCCTTTTCGGACTATCTCAGGGGACTCGGGCAGGGCCACTCGCCGGGCACCGGCGACCACGGTCGCGTCCTTGTCGATGATCATGTTGCGCAGATGCGCGCCCGCTCCCACGTGCGTGTTTTGCATGATAATGCAATTCTCTACGTCGGCGCCCTCCTCCACGACCACCCCGCGGAAGGCAATGCTGTCGACCACGCGACCGCGCACATCGCAACCATTGCCGATGAGGCTGTTGACCACCTCGCAGCCGCGCGAGAACTTCACCGGCGGCGCATCGAGCGATTTGGTGAAGACGGGGGCATCGGAGAAGAACAGGTCGCGCCGCACGTTGGGGTCGATCATGTCGTGGTTCAAATCGAAATACGACTTCACCGAGGTCACCCGCGCAGCGTAGCCTTCGTGCTCAGCGACGACCACCTTGCAATCGGCGAGCGCCGCCGCCAGCACGTCGGTTGCGAAGTTGTAGCGTCCGGCGGCGCAGGCATCCTCCACCAGCCGCGCGAGCAGGTCCTTGCGCATCAGGCAGCAGCCCAGGCTCTCGCTTTTCCCCTCCGCCTCCAGGGGCTCGTAGGCGATGCCGGTCACTCTGCCTTCGTCGTCGGCCTTCACGAACGTGGCCCTCGTCGGACCGTCCGCCATCAGACGCTCGCTGCTCGAGCACAGCAGCACTATGTCGGCGCCGGTCTGCTGCATGCGCTCCATCATCGCCTCGTAATCCTGCCGATAGACCACTTCGGAGCCCAGAACCAGGCAATAGGTCTGCCGTTGATGTTGCAGGTAGTCGCGTTTGGCGAAGATCGCGTCGCAGATGCCGTGGTAGTTGCCGGGGCTGCCCTCCAGGTCGTAGGGAGGCAGGATCATCAGCCCGCCGTTCTTCTTCGACATATCCCACGCCTTGCCGCTGCCGATCTGGTCCATGAGCGACTTGTAGTTGCGCTGCGTGATGAGCCCCACATTGTGGATGCCGCTGTTGGCCAGGTTGGAAAGCAGCAGGTCGATGATGCGATAGCGCCCGGCGAAGGGAAGGGCCGCGACGCTGCGCAGCGCGATGAGGTCGCGCAATTGGGAAGACCCCTGCTCAGCGTAGACGATGGCAAATGCGTCGTTCATGTCCTACTCCTCCCCTGCTTCGTCCAGATCCGCGGAGGGGTTCGCCCCCTGGGAAGAGGTGAAGACCTCCCCCGGCTCCACGCTCGTGCCCGGGGGCACGCGAGCCCCGGCATCCACCTGCGCCCCCGCGCCGACGACCGCCAAGGGACCCTCGCCGCCCACCACGGCCTCCGCGGCGATATTGACCCCTCGGGCCACCACCGACCGCACGACCACGGCGCCCGATCCCACGTGCACGCCACGCATGAGCACGCTATCCTTCACCACGGCTCCCGCCGCCACCTGCGCGCCCTGGAACAAGACGCTGTGCTCCACGTTGCCGCGCACGTCGCAGCCCTCTGCCACCAGGCACGTGTCCAGACGCGCGTCCTTCCCCACCAGAGCGGCGGGCATGTTGGGGCTGCGCGTGAGGATGCGCCAGTCCGGGTCGTTCAAATCGAGTCCCGGGTTCTCGGCGAGCAGATCCATATTGCCCTCCCAAAGGCTCTCGACCGTGCCGACGTCGCGCCAGTAGCCCTCGAAGCGGTAGGCGCACAATTTGCACCCGGCCGCCAAAAGCGAGGGGATCACGTCTTTGCCGAAATCGTGGCTGCTCGCAGCATCGGAGGCGTCCTTCACCAGGAATTGCCGAACCACAGACCAGCTGAAGACGTAGATGCCCATGCTGGCCAGGTTGCTGGGCGGCACTTCGGGCTTTTCGACGAAGGCCGTCACGGTGCCGTCCTCGTCGGCATCTAAGATGCCGAAGCGGCTGGCCTCCTCCAGGGGCACGGGCATGACGGCGATGGTGGCGTCCGCTTCCTTCAGCTCGTGGAAACGCACCATGGCCCCGTAGTCCATCTTGTAGATGTGGTCGCCGGAGAGCACCACGACGAAGTCCGGATGGAAGCTGTCCACGAAATGCATGTTCTGGTAGATGGCGTCGGCCGTGCCCTCGAACCAGCGGCCCTCGTCCCCTGCATGGGTATACGGGGGAAGCACGAACACGCCGCCGCCGTTGACGTCCAGATCCCACGGAGCGCCGGTGCCGATGTAGGTGTTCAGCTCCAAGGGCTCGTACTGCGTGAGGACCCCCACCACGTCGATGCCCGAATTAGCGCAATTCGAGAGGGGGAAGTCGATGACGCGATACTTGCCGCCGAAGGGGACGGCGGGCTTGGCGCTGCGCCGCGTGAGGACACCCAGGCGGCTGCCCTGCCCTCCTGCCAGCACCATGGCAACGCAGTCTTTGTGCTCGTTCATGCTTGCTCTCCTCTCCGGTCGGACGCGCTGGGCGAGGCGTCGCGGGCCGTTGCGGGACGGCTCTCCGATTTCGCGGACTGCCCGCCCATTGCGGGGCGAAAGGCGTAATACACCGCCGACAGGGGCGGAAGGTTCACTTTCGCGCTATGAGGAAGGCCCTCGAAGGAGGTCGCCTTGGACAGCACGGCTGTGACCGGGGGTTCCGCGGGCGCGGGGCATTTCCCCGCGGGCGCGGGGTTTTTCTCCGCGGGCGCGGAGGCACCCGCGGAAACAGGCGCGGGGGCGTCGGGGGCGGCAGCGGGGTCGAAGCCGGCATCGGACGCGTCTGCGCAGGCCGCGATCAGCGAAGTCCCGAAAGACGCATCGTCGCTGTCGAGCAAAAGCATCAAAGTGCCCTCGCAGGGCAGGCCCACGGTGAATCCTCGCAGGGGATTTGGCGTGAAGTTGCAGCAGACGAGAACGGCCGGTGCCGCAGGAGCGCCCTCGCCCGCAGCCGCAGCACTCTCGCCCGCGGCACCCTCGTCCGCCCCTTCACCCCCCCGAGGCTCCCAGCCATCCCTGGCATAGCGGAGAAACGCCAACGCGCTCTCGTCGCAGTCGTTCACATTGCTCCAGGCGAAGCCGGCCCAACTCTCGTCCTGCTGCCAGAGCGCCGGCTGCTGCGCGTACAGTCGATTGAGCGCGGCGGAAAAACGCTGCAGGCCCTCGTGCGCGGGATATTCCAGGAGCATCCAATCGAGTTGCTGCTGGAAATTCCATTCTATGAACTGTCCGAACTCGCCGCCCATGAACGTGAGCTTCTTGCCCGGACGCCCGAACTGAAATCCCATCAGGGCCTTCAGCGTCGCGAACTTCTGCTCGTAGCTGCCGCTCATCTTGTCGAGCATGCTACGCTTGCCGTGGACCACCTCGTCGTGGCTGTACGCCAGGACGAAATTCTCGCTGAAGGCGTACATCAGCCCGAAGGTGAGCTTGTCGTGGTTGCCGCAGCGAAACAGCGGATCCATCTGGAAGTACTCGAGCGAGTCGTGCATGAATCCCATGTCCCATTTGAAGCTGAAGCCCAGCCCCCCATCGGCAGGAGGATAGGTGACCAAGGGAAAGGCGGTTGATTCTTCGGCGATGGTCATCGCGCCCGGAAACGCCTGCAGAATCGAGCTGTTGAGCGTGCGCAGGAATTCGACCGCCTCCAGATTGATGTTTCCGCCGTCTCTGTTGGGCACCCACTCCGTTCGCCCATAGTCCAGATAGAGCATGCTGCTCACGGCGTCCACGCGGATGCCGTCGATATGGTAGACGTCGAAGAAGAAGGTAGCGGAGCTTACGAGGAAGCTTACGACCTCGGGTTTCTCGTAATCGAAAACAAGCGTGCCCCATTCGGCGTGCTCGCCTTTGCGCGGGTCCTCGTACTCGAAGAGCGGCGCGCCATCGAATCGCGCGAGGGCCCAATCGTCCTTGGGGAAATGGGCCGGCACCCAGTCCAAGATGACGCCGATGCCCGCCGCATGCAGCGCATCGATCATGCCCATGAAGTCCTGCGGGGTCCCGTAGCGGCTCGTGGGCGCGAAGTAGCCCGTAACCTGATACCCCCAGCTGGCAGGGAGCGGATACTCCGTAAGAGGCATGAACTCGACATGCGTGTAGCCCATCTGCCGGCAATAGCGCGCCAGTTGCGCACCGGCTTGCCGATAGCTGGGAAAAGGCCTGCCGGGCTCGAGGCGCCAACTGCCCAGGTGCACCTCGTAGATGCTCATGGGAGCGTCCCGAACATTGCGTCTGGAACGCTCGCGCAGGTAGTCCGCATCGTGCCAGTCGTAGCCCTCCAGGTTCCACACCTTGCTGGCAGTGGCCAAGCCGCTTTCGGCATGGAAGGCGAAGGGGTCGGCCTTCAGCAACTGCTCTGCCTGCTTCGTGGTGATGGCGTACTTGTAGAGGCTGCCGTCGTGCAGCCCGCTGGCCGTAGCGACCCAGATGCCGGGACGCTCTTGGTGCGCGGGAGTGGCCTGGGGATCCCACGCGTTGAAGTCGCCGACGACGGAAACGCCGGCGGCATTGGGCGCCCAGACGACGAACAAGTAGGCATCCTCCTCGGGCGTGGGGCCGCGCTGGAGGAGATGACAGCCGAAGGTGAGGTAGGCGCGCTCGGCTTCGCCCCTGTGAAACAGGTAGATATCCATATCGCGCAGGTAAGTTGCGCCCTCGGCCATGCCGCCCCCCTCCGTCTGACATTCAAGTATATCGAAGCCGCTGCGCATCGGGCCGTGTGAATCGGCATAAGGGATTGACGATTCGCCCTCCCCGCAGGAGGGGCCCACGGGAAGCTTCAGAGGGCTGCAGATGGTCTCAGATGAGGACGAACCCGAGGAGGAAGGCGGCGATGGCAAATGCTGCGCCCGCTATCACGTCGCGGGGGAAGTGGACGCCTCCCAAGACGCGCACGACGGCAAGAACGCAGGCCAGGAGCAAGAGCACGATGCCGACAACCGGCTGCACTGCCAGCCACGCGAGCGCGATCATGAACAGGCTGAAGGTATGACGGCTGGGAAACGACTTGCCTTGCGTGCCCCTTGGAATCAGGGGCTCTATCGGCAGAGCCTCGAAGGGGCGGGGCGCATCGCGCCAGGCGCGGAAGAAGGTGACGGCCGCAAAGGCCAAACCGGGCGCGAGCACGCATCGCGCCAGAAGCGGCGAATCGCCTTGAAGCAAGACGATCAGCAGGAGCAGCGGATAGGCAACGTAGCCGACCAACATGAGCGCACGGTTGACGGCAATAAGGGTGCGCACAGCAGCCGGCCGCCGTCGAAGCGACCCCGCCCAGCGCTCGTACTGCTCTGCCGTCATCGCGCCCCTCTCAGATTCACCGTACCAGAGCATACTACCGCAAATCCGCCGTGAACAGCCTTTACAGGGTAACGGAAGCAGATGAGGACAGCCTCCGGCTGAGCCTGTTGTTGCGGTGAGCGGTATGGAGCGAGGGGCGACCGAGAGCCGGGGACGGGCGCGAGCCGCGGGCCGAGGGCGGGCGCGAGCCGCCTAGGCGAGCCATCCGGGCCGCTCCACCCTCATCTTCTGCACCCCGTTGTGGAAGACCCCTTGCTCGAGCCCGCTCGTTATGGCACGTCGAGCACGCTCGGGATCGAGGATGACCGACCCGCCCATGCAATCGACGCCGTAATCGTAGAGGATGGGCGAGGGCACCACACTCGGGCCCACCAGAATCGTGCTGGCTTCACGCGAGAGCTCCAGCAGGCGCGGCATCGTCTTATTGGTGAGCGTGATGCCCGTGCTGAAGAGGAAATCGCACCCCGGCACAACGTATTCGCAACCCGGGTCGGGCATGTCCCCCGGCAAGGGGTTGCGCTCGAGCACCGTCAGCTCGCAATAATCCGCCAAGCGCTCGATGAGCGGAAAGTGACCCACGACCACCACGCGTTTGCCCGTGCAGATGTCCTGGTAGAGGTCGAAACCGTCGTTGGTTCCCTTCTCCTCCACTATCATTCCCGCGGCAGAAGCATGCTCTGGCGTGCTGTACCAGGCGTTGAGCGCCGCCACGCCCACGCTGGCCTCCAGGAAGTTCCAGCTGGTCGAAAGGCAGGCCAGACCGCGCAAATCCATGCTGGCCCCGGCGCCGTCGAGCCGATAGGGTCCGGAGCCGCCGCGCACGACCATCGACATACCGAAGCCGCTCTCGGCCTCCACGAGAATGCAGTACATGCCCAGCGTGACATCCTTGACGCCCACGCCTTCGGGGATGCCGCCGATGAGGTCCTGGTACAGGCTCCATTGCGGGGGCAGCCGTCGGATATCGGCGAAGGTGGGCAGAGGATCGGCGGGGAGTTTGGTCATGGCGGGTTTCCTTCCGCTGCGTGTCGGCGGAGAGAACGCGGTGCGCCCGCTCCGATTTTCAGCACTATTATGCACGTTCGAGGAGAACGCGCGCCCCACGCGGCAGCGCACGGCGCTACACGGCGGCAAGCTCCCTCATCACGGCTGGGATGTCTATGCCTTGCGGGCAGCGCTTGGCGCAGGCCCCGCACCCTATGCAGTCCGCGGGGCGCGAGCCTTCGGGAAACTTCCCCAGCTCGTCGGCTATCCCCCACGCTCCGTCGAGTTTATAGCGGTTGTACACGTCCAGCACAGCGGGGATATCTATGTGCGCGGGGCAGGCGTGCGTGCAGTAGCGGCATGCCGTGCAGAACACCGCCACCTGCTGCTTGAAAGCGCCGCACGCCTGCATGAGCGTATCCGTCTCCTCGTCGGTCAAAGGACGCGAGTCGAAGGTGGCCACGTTGTCCGCAATCTGGTCGAGGTCGCCCATCCCGGAGAGCACCACCTTCACGTTGGGCAGACGCATGACCCAGCGCATCGCCCAGCTGGCCGGGCTCCAATCGGGGTGCACGCGCTCCAAGATCGCACGCGAATCGAGCGAAAGCGTTGCGAGCTTGCCTCCCCGCACCGGCTCCATCACGACGATCGGCAGGCCATGCGAGCAGGCTATCTCGTACTGCCGACGCGCCGTGCCGAAAGTCCAGTCGTAGTAGTTGATCTGCAGCTGCACGAAATCCCAATCGTGAATGCCGCAGAAATGCTCCAGCTTGTCGAGGCCCGCATGAGAGGAAAATCCCAGGTGCCGAATCCGCCCTTTCGCCTTCTGCTCCGCGAAGTACTCTATGCAGCCGTTCTTCTCGTAAGCCCGTGCGGTCGCATCTAGGACGCTGTGCACGAGGTAGAAGTCCACGTAGTCGGTCTGCAGGCGCTTGAGCTGGCTCTCGAACACCTTGCGATAATTGCGGAACCCCGTGAGGAAATACTTGGTCGCCAGGCAGAAGCTCTCGCGCGGGTACTTCCGCATGGCACGGCCCAGGAATTTCTCCGACTGCCCGGCGTGGTAAATATACGCCGTATCGAAGTAGTTTACGCCGTGTTCCATGGCATAGTCGATTATCTGCTGCGCGCGCTTGGCGTCCACCTTCCCCAGCGTGGTGGGCAGGCGCATGCAGCCCATACCCAAATGCGAAAGCCGCGCACCTTCGATTCCGCGATACTCCACTCGGCTCTCCTTCTCTCGCCGACCCCCATTCTACAACCGCGGCACTGCCGAGCAGAGCCGCGGTCGAGGAGCGCACGGATACGAAGGCGCACGACCGAAAAGGCCGCGCGCACGGCCGCATTTCTGCGAAGACTAGCCCAGAGCGGTGAAGGACAGCATCAAGCCTCCGGTCGCATTCAGGCCGTCATCCTCGTAGCCGTACTCGCCGAACGTGAACTCGGCCAGGAACGGCACGCCGTCGGCTGCCTTCACGAAGGCATCGGCCACCTCGTCGATGCGGTCTGCAATGGCCGCCCGACGTCCGCCGCAATGCACGAAGAAGTACGCGGCCGGCTTCGCACCCGCCTTCTCCTTCAGCTCGCCCGCCGTCTTGGCCACGCTTCCGACCAGGCAATCGACGTCGCCCTCCATACGGATGACGCAGGTCTTCTCCACGACCTTGGCACCCACGGCGATGGACAGGTCCTCGTTGCCGCCCATGGGATGGCGGATGGCCACCAAATCGCCCAGACGATCCTTGAAGCCCAGCGGGCTGACGATGGACTCGGAGAGCAGGTTGGCGCCCATCAGGTCGTCCACGCTCATCCCGCGCCAATCCGCGTACACCTGCAGAGCGGGCTTGCCGTCGATCTCCGCAATCGCGCGATCGCCGTTCATCTTGGTGACCACGCCGAAGTCGTCCGTCTCCGCATAGGCGCCGGTGAACTTGTTGGTGAAGGGCGTATCGGTGTAGAAGAACGCCACGATGCAGCCGTCCTGGAAGGCCTCGGTGCCGTTGTAGATCCACCACTTGCCCGCGATCTCGTTGTCCGCGGCGCTTCCGCCGAAGTAGGGCACGCGACCGATGACCTCGGTGACGCCCTTGATGTAGTACTCCTCCTCCGCAGGGCTTGCGGCCATGTACCAGTAGGCCGGGGCTTCGTTCTTGCCGGCGGCCGCCATGGCACGTCGCGCCAGGTCCGCGCCGATAGCCCGCGGCTCGCCCGTCGCGCGGCTCGCGCCGGCCGCGCCCACAACCAGATCGTCCCCACCGAGCGCGAGGATGCCCACGAAGGGGGTGTCGCCGCCCACGAAGCCCTCGGGCGTGACGATGCCGGTGAAGCTCGTGTTGCCGAGGACGGGCACGCCGGGAAGCTCGGAGGCGATGGCCGATAGCAGTTCAGCCGAATCGTAATCGCAGCTGCCATAGGCCATGGCAATCTTGGCGTCGGGCAGTCCGGCCTTGATCTTGGCGGCTGCCTCGGCGCCTGCTGCGGCGGCGGTTGCGGCGGTGGAAGTTGCAACGAAGCTCTGCATGGGGAATATCCTTCCGACGAAGCCTACGGCGCATCGCGGCGAGCCCGCGATCGCCATTGTCGGCTCTTAGTTTAGGCGTTTCAGCAGAAGGGAACCTGAAAATCCGAGGAGCGGACCCAGAGTCCACCCACACATCCCCCGCCTAGTCAGCTCATGGGAGAACTGCCACCAGAGCGCACGGCCGGCGCCCTGGCAACGGCCCGCCTATTTGCCGAACAGCTTCCCTATCACGCCGTTCACGTCGTCCATTCCCAGGCCGTCGGAGAGGTCTACCGCGGAGAGCGCGTCGCCCACGTCCACCTTGCCGAGCTGCTCCTGCAGCAGTGCCACGATGCCGCCTACCTGATCGGCGGGGATGTCTACGCCTTCGGGCGTTAGGCCGTTGAGCGCCTCCTGCGGATTCTGCGCGATGCCCTTCAGCAGATCCGGGTTCTGCTGGACTTTGGATGCGACCTGCTCGACGATTGCCTGGATATCCATTTGCGCTCCTCGGGTACGGGCGAGCCGCCCGAAGTCGGGACGGCTCGCGACTTATCGCGGATCTTCGATGTCTTCGCCGCGAACTACTTGTTTATGTTGTAGAAGGCGTCCAGGCCGGCGTAGACGGCTTGCGACCCCAGCCCCTCCTCGATGCGCAGCAGCTGGTTGTACTTGGCGATGCGATCGCTGCGGCAGGGGGCGCCGGTCTTGATCTGGCCGGTGTTGCAGGCCACGGCCAAGTCGACGATCGTGGTGTCCTCGGTCTCGCCGGAACGGTGGCTCATCACGCAGGTATAGCCGGCGGTCTTCGCCATCTCGATGGCCTCCATGGTCTCGGTCAGGCTGCCTATCTGGTTCACTTTGATGAGGATCGCGTTCGCGCAGCCCAGCTCTATGCCCTTCGCCAGGCGCTTGGAGTTGGTCACGAACAGATCGTCGCCCACCAGCTGCACCCTGTCCCCTATGCGCTCGGTAAGGGCCTTCCACCCGTCCCAATCCTCTTCGGCCATACCGTCTTCCAGGGAAATGATCGGGTACTTGGCGACCAGCGCCTCCCAGTAATCCACCATCTCCGCGCTCGAAAGCTCGCGCCCCTCGCCCGCCAGCACGTACTTGCCGGTCCCGGCGTTGTAGAACTCGGTCGAAGCCGGATCCATGGCGAAGCGGATCTGCTCGCCGGGGGCGTAGCCTGCCGCCTCGCAGGCCTTCATTATGTATTGCAGGGGTTCTTCGTTGGTCTTGAAATTCGGCGCGAAACCGCCCTCGTCGCCCACGCCGCCGCCGAGTCCGGCCTCGTGGAGCACCATCTTCAGCGTGTGGTAGATCTCCGCGCACCAGCGCAGGGCCTCGGCGAAAGTGGGTGCGCCCACGGGCATTATCATGAACTCTTGGAAGTCCACGTTATTGTCCGCGTGCACGCCGCCGTTCAGGATGTTCATCATCGGGGTCGGCAGCGTATGCGCCCCGACGCCGCCGACGTATTTGTACAGGGGAAGACCGGCGGATTTGGCGGCCGCCTGGGCCACGGCCAGGCTGGCGCCTAAGATGGCGTTGGCTCCGAAGTTGCCCTTGTTATCCGTCCCATCGAGCTGGATGAGGGCCTCGTCGATGCCGCGTTGCTCGGCCGCCTCCAGCCCCACCAGAGCATCCGCAATCTCTTCGTTGACGTGGTTCACTGCGGTGAGCACGCCCTTGCCCAAATACCGCTCGTCGTCGCCATCACGCAGTTCCACGGCCTCAAATGCGCCGGTCGACGCACCCGAAGGCACCATCGCCCGACCCATGGACCCATCTTCGAGCAGCACCTCCACTTCCACCGTGGGATTGCCGCGCGAATCGAGGACTTCTCGGCCGTAGGTATCGATGATGATGCTCATGTTTCGTCTCCTCTGTCGGGGATTGCAGACCCATCGATTATAAACCCCCTGCAACAGTCTCGGACGTGAAGTATCATGGGATGCCTGCGAGGACGGTGGGAGAGGCGAAGATGGCGAAAGACGCAGAAGAATACGGGTCGCTGGGGGCATTGGCCGACGAACTGTGGAACAGAGACTCCGATGGCGCAGACCCGGCCACGGCGGAGGACGCGCTGGAGGCCTACCTGCAGTGGTGTTCCGGACGCGGAATCGACCTGTGGCCGCACCAAGAGGACGCGTGTCTGGCGCTGGCCGCAGGCGACCACGTCATCCTGAGCACGCCCACGGGCAGCGGAAAGAGCATGGTCGCGCTGTTCATGCATTTCCTGGCCCTCTCGCGCGACGAGCGCAGCTACTATACGGCCCCCATCAAGGCACTGGTCAGCGAGAAGTTCTTCAACCTGGTCGAATGCTTCGGCCGCGAATACGTGGGCATGATCACCGGAGACGTGCGCATCAACACCGACGCACCCATCATCTGCTGCACGCAGGAGATTCTGGCCAACGACGCCCTGCGCGCCGGGGAAGATGCAGAGATAGCCTGCGTCGCCGCCGACGAGTTCCATTTCTTCGCCGATCCCGACCGCGGCTGGGCCTGGCAGGTGCCTTTGCTCACGCTGCCGCAGACGCAGTTCCTGCTGATGAGCGCCACGTTGGGAAACACCTCGCACATCCAAGGCGCCCTCGAACAGCACTCCTGCCGCCCCGTGGACACCATCGCCGATGCGCCGCGCCCCATCCCGCTGTCCTACGAATATGTGGACACCGCGCTCGAGGGCACGGTGGAGCTGGCCGTCCGCGAAGGCAAGGCGCCTCTCTACATCGTGCATTTCTCGCAGGAGGCGGCCCTCTCGAGCGCCCAGGCGCTGGCGAGCTCGGGGCTCGGCACCAAGGAGCAGCGACGGGCCATTAAGGAGGCCAGCGGCTCCGCCCGCTTCTCCACGGCTTTCGGCAAAACGCTCAAACGCCTGCTGGATTGCGGAGTGGGCGTGCACCATGCGGGCATGCTGCCCCGTTACCGCCTGCTGGTGGAGAAGCTCGCCCAGCAGGGGCTGCTCCCCATAATCTGCGGCACGGACACGCTGGGCGTGGGCATCAACGTGCCCATCCACACCGTGGTCCTCACGCAGCTGACGAAGTTCGACGGCCATCGCATGCGCCGTTTACGCGCCCGCGAATTCCACCAGATCGCCGGACGCGCGGGCCGCGCCGGATTCGACACCGAGGGGCTGGTCATCGCGCAGGCTCCCGAGCACGAGATCGAGAATGCCCGTGCGCTGGCTCGTGCCGGCAACGACGAGAAGAAACGCAAGCGCATAAAGAAGAAACATCCGCCGGAAGGGTTCGTGAACTGGAGCAAATCGACTTTCGACAAGCTGATCGCCTCGCCGCCCGAGCAGCTGAAGCCTCGCCTGCGCATCACGCACGCCATCGTGCTCGCGCAGGCCGAACGCGGAGGCGACGCCTGGGCCCGCACCCTCAAGCTGATAGAGGACAGCCTGCAGACCGCGGAGGAGAAGGCCGCGCTGGTCCAACGCGCCTCCGAGATCTTCGCCACGCTGGAGTCGTCCGATGTGCTGGAGCGGGAAACGCTGCCGGACGGCACGCTCGACTACCGCACGACCGTGGACCTGCCGGACGATTTCGCACTCGACCAGCCGCTTTCGCCCTTCTTGCTGGCCGCGCTGGAATTGCTGGACCCCGAGGATGCCGCCTACGCCCTCGACGCCATCAGCTTCGCCGAGGCGACGCTGGAGGACCCGCGGCAAGTGCTGCGCATGCAGGAGAAGCGAGCGCGCGACAAGGCGATGGCGGCCATGAAGGCCGAGGGCGTGGAATACGAGGAGCGCATGGAACGCATCGCGGAGGTGACCTACCCCAGACCTTGCGAGGACATCCTGGAGGGGGCGTTCGCCCGCTACTGCCAGGATGTCCCCTGGGCATGCGATTACCAGCTGCGTCCGAAGAGCGTGCTGCGCGACATGGTGGAGACTTCCGCCAACTTCAAGGGCTACATCGCCGGACTCGGCATCGCCCGCAGCGAGGGGCTGCTGCTGCGCTACCTCTCCGACGCCTACCGCGTGCTGCAGCGCACCATCCCCGAGGAGAAGCGCGATGAGCGCCTGCGCGACATCACCAGCTGGCTGGGCTTCATGGTGCGCTCCATCGACAGCAGCCTGGTAGACGAGTGGGAAGCCGCCGGGACGCTGGAGGACGAGCCCGCGCCCGTGGAGGCCGACGCGGTCGTGAGCGACCGTCGCGCCGTTACGCTGACGGTTCGAAACGCCCTGTTCGCCCGGGTGAGGATGGCGGCGGCGGGGCAAGTGAAGGAGCTGGGCGCCGCGGACGGCGACTGGGGCTTCAGCGCAAGGGCATGGGCGCAGGTGCTCGAGGACTACCATGCGGAGCACGAGGAGATCCTGCTGGACGGAGACGCCCGAAGCACCGCCTACTTCGAGTTGGACGAAAGCGACGAGAAAACCGACCGCATCTGGCATGTGCGCCAGACCTTCCGCGACGAAGAGGACGCACGCGACTTCGCCATCTGGACGAACGTGGATTTGGACGCTACGCAGGAATCGGGAGAGGCGGTATTCGCCAACTACCGCGTGGGCTTCATAGAGGATCTGCTGGCCGAGTGATCGAGTGCACCGGACGCCGCGGGGCCGGACGCGCCGGGGGCACTCAGTTGAAGCGCTGCTGGGTCTTCTCCAGCCCGTTGCGGATGTAGAAGGCCACCGCCTCCGCGGCCTTCGACGTCGCCTCTTCGAAATCTTCCCACGCATCCCGGCGGGGCACGTTCAGGACGTAATCGACCACGTTCATGCGCCCGGGCGGACGACCGACGCCGCAACGCACGCGCAGCCAATCGCGTGTGCCCAGCTTGTCGCAGATGCTGCGCAGCCCGTTGTGGCCCGCATGCCCGCCGCCGAACTTCACGCGGATAGAGCCGGCGGGGATGTCGATCTCATCGTGAATGACGATAAGGCGCTCGGGGCCCACCGCATACTTCGCGCACAGCTGCTTGACCGGCCCGCCGCTCGTATTCATAAAGCTCTGGGGCTTCGCCAGCACGACCTCTTCGCCCTCCAGCTTGCCTTTGGCCGTAAGGGCCCCGCACTCGGTCTTCCAATACCGCGCACCCGCCTCTTCGGAGAGGCGCTCGATTGCCTCGAACCCGGCGTTGTGGCGCGTGTGCTCGTACTCCGCTCCCGGATTGCCCAGGCCCACTATCACATACATCGCGCACTCCCTCCGCCGGACGCAACGCCCCTACTCGAAGAGCGCGGCAACCGAGCCGTATTCGAAGACGCGCTGAATGGTCTTCGCGAACAGCGGCGCCACGGACACCACGCGAATCTGGCCGCTCTGCCGCTCGAGGGGGACGGGCACCGCGTTGGTGACCACGACCTCCTTGATATGCGAGTTCGTCAGGCGGTCGTAGGCGGGACCGCTGAACAGGCCGTGGGTCGCGCAGGCATATACCTCTCGGGCTCCCTTCGCGATGAGCGTGTCGGCGGCGGCGCACAGGCTGCCCGCCGTGTCGATCATGTCGTCGTTGATGATGCAGATCTTGTCCGTAACGTCGCCGATGAGCGCCGTGATCTCGGATTGGTTGTGGCGCGGGCGATCCTTGTGCATGATGGCGATGTCGCTGTCGAGCTTGGTCTGGAACTTCTTCGCCGCCTTCGCGCGTCCCACGTCCGGGGAGACCACGCAGACCTCGGCGGGGTCCCAGCCCTTGTTCTGGAAGTAGTCGACGAAGATGTCGAGCGCCGTCATGTGGTTCACGGGGATGTCGAAGAAGCCCTGGATGGCGTCCTGGTGCAGGTCCACCGTAATCATGTTCGTGGCTCCGGCAGCCGTGAGCATATCCGCCACCAGACGCGCGGTGATGGGCTCGCGCGAAGCCGCCTTGCGCTCTTGGCGCGCGTATCCGTAATGCGAGACGACCGCGGAGATGGTGCGGGCGCTCGCGCGCTTGGCCGCGTCTATCATGATGAGAAGCTCCATGAGCGCATCGTTGATATGCTCGCCGGCGACGCTCTGCACGATGAAGACGTCGCAGCCGCGCACGCTCTCCAGGTAGCGGGCATAGATTTCGCCGTTGGCGAACTTCTCTATCTTCACGTTGCCCAAATCGACCCCCAGCTCGACGGCGATCTGCTCCGCGAGGTCGCGGTTCACCGACCCGCTGAAGAGCTTGAAGCGCTTGGGCATCGTGATGAGTGCATCCATGGATTTCCCTTTCTCGCGGAGCTGCTCTGCATCCATTCTACTCGGATTCGGAGGCGCGGTAGCCTTCTTTCACGAACTGTCGGCCTCGCGCGATGGCGAGCGCGTTGTCGGGCACATCCTCGGTGATGACGCTGCCCGCGCCCACCACCGCGTTGCGCCCGATGTTCACCGGGGCCACCATCATGGTGTCGCTGCCCACGAAGGTGTCGTCGCCGATGGTCGTGGACCACTTCTTCTGCCCGTCGTAGTTGCAGGTGATGCTGCCCGCGCCGATGTTCACCCCCGCGCCCATGGTCGTATCGCCGATGTAGGACAGGTGCGGGACCTTGCTGCCCGCGCCGATCGTGCTCTTCTTGATCTCCACGTGCGTTCCGACTTTGGCGCCCTCGCACAGATGCGTGCCGGGACGCAGGTAGGCGCGAGGACCGCAGGTGCAGCCCCCGTCCAGACGCGATTCGATGCCCACCGTCTCGTCCAAAGTACAACCCCGCCCGACCACGCAGTCGTCAAGACGCGTATTGGGGCCCAACACGCAATCGCGGGCGATCGAGGTCGCCCCCATCAGGAAGGTCTGCGGGAGAATTTCCACATCCGGCTCTATCTTCACGTCCGGCCCGATGAAGGTGCTCTGCGGGTCCCACATCGTCACGCCAGCGAGCATATGGCGGTAGTTGATGCGCTCCTGCATGGCGTGGGTGGCCTGGGCCAGCTGCACGCGGGTGTTGATGCCCAGGCATTCCACGGGATCCTCCGCCTTCAGCCCCACGACCGTGCGCCCTTCCCGCCGGGCGATTTCGATTACGTCCGTCAGGTAGAACTCGCCCTGCGCGTTATCGCTGCCCACCTTGCCCAAGGCGTCGAAGAGCAGCTCGATGTCGAAGCAGTAGAAGCCGGAATTGCATTCGCCCTGCGCGAGCTCCTCGGGCGTGCAATCCTTCTGCTCCACGATGCGCAGCAAGTTGCCCGTGGAATCGCGCACGATGCGTCCATAGCCCGTGGGGTCCTCCAACTGCATCGTTAACACGACGACGCCGGCGTTGGACTCTTCGCGAGCAGCCGCTAGGGCCTGCAGCGTCCGGGATGTGATGAGCGGGCAATCGCCCGAGAGCACGAGCACGCTGCCCCGCCGCCCCCGCATCTGCGGAGCCGCCGAGGACACGGCGTCGGCGGTGCCCAGACGCCCCTGTTGAACGGCGATCTCGCACGAGTCCTCCACCAGCGGCTGCACGATTTCGCGTCCATGGCCCACCACGCACACGGGACGCTCCACGCCGGCATCGCGGGCGGCATTCACCACCCACTTCACCAGCGGCCTTCCCAGCAGCTCGTGGGCCACCTTGGGCTTGTCGGACTTCATGCGGGTCCCTTCACCCGCAGCCAGAATGATCGCAGAGGTATCCATTGTCGCGGCCTTTCGGAATCGTTAGGCGAAATCGGGGGCGAGCGCGGTGCAGAACGCATCGAGCAGCGTGATCGCAAAATGTTGGGCGGAACGGTCCTCGCCCGCTTCGAGCCACTGGGTGCCCGGCAGACACACGGCCAGGCGGGCCGGCGTCAGCGTGACGGCGCCGATGGCGGTTTTCAATCGCAGGGGAAGCGTCTCCTCGTCGTCGTAGGTGACGAAGGGGATGGAGGGCTCTGCGTCGGTTTGACTCGTGACGATATGCACCAGGAGCATGCCCTCGTCGGGCGCCACCAGCAGGCTCTCCGCGCTCACGATCTTGCTGGCCGGGTTGGTGGCCAGCGCCAGATTGCTCATGCGGACGGCCACGCTGCGCGTGAACTCGTCGGTGCCGAACAGGCACAGCGCGTTGCGTTCGAGCACGTCGGCGGCACGGGCGAAGCCCACGTGCACGGCAGCTTGCGGGGCCCGCTTGCCCTCCCAGGAATGATGCAGGTTGTTGACGGCGCGGTAGGTGAAGGCTCCGGCGATACCGTCGCTGGGAAGGCCCATGTTCATCTGGAACTTGCGCAGGGCCGCCTCGGTATGCGCACCGAAGATGCCATCCTCGTCGCAGGCGAAGCCGAGCGCCCCGAGCGCCTGCTGCAGCTGGGCCACATCGTTGCCGTGGAAGTAGGGCATACGCAGGAACAACGTGCGGTCACCGAGCTGGAAGGTGGCATCGAGCAGCGCCGCCCAGACTTTGTCGTCGACATCTTGGGAGATGGGAAGCTTGCGCGATGCGCAAAAAGCCGCCACCGCGGCGGCGGTCGCGTCGTCGAAGGTGCCGCTCACCTGGTCTTCGGCGAGCAGACCCAGGCTCGCGAGCTTCCGCTGCACGTCTTCGACGGCGGCCGTGCTGTCGTTGAACGAGATGCCCTCCATTGGCCTCCTCCTTTAATGCAGGCGGTTCACGAACCAGTCGGCCATCGAGACGAGCAGGTCGCGCGCGGGCGAGGGGTCGATCATGCCGACGAGTCGGTTCTTCGCGATGCTCGTGAGGTTCTCCGCGTACGTACGGGCGTATTCGATGCTGCCGGATTCTTCCATGATGCGCACGGCCTCCGCCAGGATCGCCGGGTCTTTGGGATGCGAGGAGAGAATCTCCTCCAAGCGGTCCGCCTGCAAGGAGTGCTGCAGCGCATGGACGACGCAGAGCGTGCGCTTGCCTTCGGTTATGTCGGTGCGGAAATCCTTCTTGATGGACTCCTGCTCGCCGACCAGGTTCAGCAGGTCGTCCTGAATCTGGAAGGCCAGACCCGTATCCAGCCCGTAGTTGCGCAGGCCTTCGATCTGCGCTTCGGTGCCACCGCCCACGATGGCCCCTATGGCCAGCGGCACGGCGCCCGAGTAGTGGGCGGTCTTGAGCGTGGCCATGACCAGGTAGTCCTCCGGCGTGATGTCGTAGCGCCCATCGCGCGCCCAGCCCAAATCCATGGCCTGGCCCTCCACGGTGCGCTTCGTCATATCCGTAAGCTCCGTGATGATGCGGACCTTGACTTCGTCCTCGAGCACCGGGTCGCGCGCGACCGTGCCGTTCACCAGCATGAGCGCGAGATCGCCGGCGTTGATGGCCAAGCCGACGCCTTCCTCGATGTGCAGGCAGGGCCGGCCGCGGCGCAGCTCCCCATCGTCGGCGATGTCGTCGTGGATGAGGGCGGCGGACTGGAAATGCTCAACGGCAGCGGCGGAGGAGACGGCGCGGGAGACATCGCCCCCGACCGCCTGGCACGCGGCGAAGCAGATGAGCGGCCGATGGCGTTTGCCGCCATTGCGACTGAAGCGCAAAAGCGGACCGTAGAGGTATTTATCCAGGTCGGGATGCGAGCCCTGCGGCAGGTAGCTGTTGACGAGGTCGCCAACCGGCTTGGCGAAGCGCGCAAGATACTCGTCGAAGGAATCCAGCTCGTCGGTAGAGGACAGAATCTCGTTGATGGTGCGGATGTGTTCCTGTGTCACTGAGAGGTCCCCCTGGTATCCGTTGCCGTGCGCCGCGTTCGATGGTAGGGGCGGTGGGAGTCGAACCCACAATCCCGAAGGCGACGGATTTTAAGTCCGCTGCGTATGCCAGTTCCGCCACGCCCCCGTTCGAATGCAGTGCTCCTATGATACTACGGGCGCCGAGGGCTGGGGGGCTTTCTTCGAACGCACACTTCCCGGGGCCGAACTCGACCGGTACGCATCCACCACGGTGCCTTGCAGTATGTCGCTTTCGCTTACGCTGAAGGAATCGACCCCGGCCAGGTCCAAAACGTTCTGCAAGATGATGAGGCCTCCCACTATCACGCCGGCTCGCTGCGGCTGCAGGCCCTTCACCTTCTTGCGCCGCTCGAGGGGCATCCTCGCCAGCCGGGCGCGTACCTCTTCGAGGATTTCCCTCGTTACCCGATAGCCGTTCACCCGCTGCGAATCGTAGGGATCCATGGCTTCGTGAACCGAGACCACCGAGGTAGCCGTGCCCGCCACTGCCACCATGCGCTCGATTTCCCCCTGCTCTTCCGCTCGCCGATCGAAGAGGGGGGCGAACCGCGAGCGACACCAGCTGCCGGCTTGCGCCATCTCCTCTTTCGTCGGCGGGTCGCTGCGAAGCAGGCGCTCGGTCACCCGTCGGCAGCCTATATCGAAGGAGTGCGAGAGTGCGGACTTCTGCCCGCCGCAGCCGAAGACAAGCTCCGTGCTTCCCCCGCCGACATCCGCCACCAACAGGTTCTCGCCCTGGTAGGCCGCGCTCGCGCCGAGAAAGGAGAGCTCCGCCTCGCGCTGCCCGGGGATAATCGAGAGGTGCACGCCGATTTCCTCCAGCATCGCGATGAACACGTCGGAATTGCGCGCATCGCGACAGGCGCTCGTCGCTATCGCCGTCACGTCCACCGGGTTGCCCGGCGACGCAAGGCGCTCGATGTCTTCCCGGTAGGATGCGATCATGTCGCGCGTGCGCTGCATCGCCTCGGGCGCGAGGACCCCCGAGGCATCCACGCCTTCGCCCAGGTTGACTATCTCGCAGCGGCGATGCACCTCTTCGAGGCCTCCGTCCCCCACATCCGCCACGAGCAATCGACACGTGCAGGTGCCTATGTCTATGGCGGCGAAGCGTTGGACGACTGGATTCTGGGCGGCCATGGGGCCTCCTTCCTGCGCTGCAGCGTTCTTCGGCTCCTCGGGGCAGCTACCCGCTGTAGCCGAAGAAGGGGTCGAGCATGCCGGAGTACCAGGTAGCGGGGGCGGAAACCGCCGTGGCGGACACGACCATCACAGCGGAATCGAGCTCGGTATCCTCTGCGGACACGCCGGAGACGGCGACCGCGGTCTCGCCCTGCTCCACCCAGCCGTAATCCAATGCCGCCTGGTCTTTGATACCCTCGTCGGTGGAGAGCACCGCGACGTCTTTCTGCAGCTGGGCGTTCTGCTGGCTGAGAACTTCCAGCTGGGCGGCGGCCTTGGCCTGGTCGCGCGTGGCGATGTAGTAATCCTGCATCGGCTGGTACAAGGCCGCGACGCACAGCGCCAAAGCAGCGAAGAGGACGAGGGGGATGCGGACGAAACGCGGAATGGCCCCCGCAATCACCCGGCCCGTCTGAGCCGCCCGGCCGCGGCTGGGAGCAACGCCGCGAGATGCGGCTTCCTGGTCGTTGCGCATACGAGAGCTTTTGCGGTGCGTGGAACCCATCTTGCCGCGATAGACGGCAGCGCGTGGACCCGATTCGCCGGAAGCGGAAGAGCTGGCGCCTACGGTGCGATCAAAGGCCCTGTCCGCCTTGCGCTTGCGAGCATCGCGCTGAAGCTTGCACACGGATTCGGCGATGTTGCGCTGGGTGCGCTTGTCGCCCCGGGTCCGACCGCGTTGCGCGGATTGGCCGGCACGCATGCGCGTCTGGTTGCGTTGCGCATAATGGGAGCCGCGACGGGCACCGGCCACCTCGCCCCCGCGGATGGCACGAGAGCGGGCTTCGCGATTGCTGGACAGCCGCGAGGATGCGCCCGCAGCTTCCCTGCTGCGATTGCGAGCACCCGAACGACGCGACGCATTGCGCGCTTCTTCAAAATCGACTATGTGCGCCTGGCGGGCCAAGAAAGAGCTCCTTGCAGCGTAGTGGGTTAGAGATTCGTTTACTGCTTTCGGCAGCCCCCACTATACCATGCACCCCGCAAGATGGGACCGCGATCTTGCAGCGCGAGAGAACATCGACACGAACGCATCACCTGACGCGGAGCCCCACGCCGGCGCGGCGCAGCAAAAACCCGCCCGCGCCCTTGGGGGCACGAGCGGGTCACCTGCGACAAACCCCGCGGGCGGGCGTCTCCTCGACTTAGTTCTCCGCGGCAAGCGCCTCGGCGATCTCGTCGGTGATGTCCATCGTGTGGAAGACGCTCTGCAGATCCTCGAGCTCCTCCAGGCGATCGACCAGGCGCATGACCTTCTTGGCATCGGAGACGCTCACGGCCGTGGGCGTGGTCGGCTCCATGATGAATTCGGCGCCTTGCGTGACGACGCCCTGGTCCTCGAGGCCCTTCTTCACGGCCATCAAGTCGGTGGGCGCGGTGAAGACCAGCCACTCCTCGTCGGCATCCTCGTAGTCGTTGCCGCCGGCTTCCGCCACGGCCATCATGAACTCGTCCTCGTCGGCTGCGGCGCCGTTGGGCAGCATGCCCGCCTTCTTGCCCTCGCCTTCGATCTCCTTGGGGACGCGAATCTGCCCTTTGCGCTCGAACATGAACGCCACCGAGCCGCTCGTGCCCAGATTGCCCCCCGCATGCGCAAAGGAGCTGCGCACATCGGCGGCCGTGCGGTTGCGGTTGTCGGTAAGGGCCTCGCAGTAGATGGCGATGCCCGCCGGGCCGTAGCCTTCGTAGATCACGGTCTCGTAGCTGGCCGCGTCCTTGCCGCTGCCGAATGCCTTGTCGATGGCGGTCTTGATTTTGTCCTTGGGAAGGCTGTAGCCCTTGGCCTTCTCGATTGCCGCCGCAAGGGAGGCATTGTTGTCCGGGTTGGGGTCGCCCCCCTCCTTGGCTGCAACGGTAATGTTGCGGGAAAGCTTACCGAACAGCGCCGAACGTTTGGCGTCCTGCGCGGCTTTGCGGTGCTTCGTGGTGGCCCACTTAGAATGCCCTGACATAGCACTCCCTTCGAGATATCGGAAACTGGACGCGTCTGCGCCGGACGCAAACGCAGTTGGCTAGTTTAGCACAGTGAAGTCCCGCTCCCGCTTGCATGGCATCTCTTCAGCATACGCACAGACCGCGGCGGGCGGGACGCCGCCGACGCTGCCGTCGCCACTGCCGCCGGCGCCGCCGAACTCGCGAGAAGGCTTTTCTTGCGACATGCGACCGACTTGGCTAGGATAAGGGCAGGTTTGTCGGAGATGGCGCAAACGCAGGCGTTTTCGCCTGCGTTTCACCAGCTCCGCGCGCCGAAATCGGAAAGGACGGGGCTCGATGTTGGAGAAGGCGAAGAACTTCCTCTTCTACGGGGGCGCCGACCGCGAAAGCTATCGTGCCATCGGGGGGAAGCTGGAATCGGGCAATCGCACCTCGTCCATCGTCTTCGGGTCCTTCGCCGCCGTCCTCATCGCTTTCATGCTGCTGCAGTCCTTCTTCCAGGAGGGCCTCTCCAGCTCTCGCCCAGTCTACATCGCGGCCGTTCTCTTCTCGTTCGTCATCGTCGGGGTGGCGCTCGCGGCCTTCAGAATCCCCTCGCTCTCGTATGTTTCGGTCTACCTTGCCGTCTCCTTCTTCCTCGCCTACGGAATCGCCATCGCGCTTTTCACACGGCCCGACGAGCAGACGGTCACTTTCATGGTCCTGCTCATCTTCGTTCCGCTGATCTTCACCGACCGGCCCCTGCGCATGGGCATCGTGCTGGCGCTATTCGTCGGCATCTTCATCGTTCTGGCCTGCCAATACAAGGCGCCTCACCTCCTCTCGGAGGACATAACGGACGCGGGCGTATTCGGGCTGCTCTCCATCATGTCCCAGGCCGTCATCAACCGCCTGAAAATCCGGGATTACGTCTTGGAGCGCCGCCTGAAAATCATGGGCGAAACCGACCAGCTGACCGGCCTGAACAACCGCAACTGCTACGAGAGCCGGATCGTGCAGTACGCCGACGCCTACGAACGCTCCATCGGCTGCGCCTACCTCGATGCGAACGGATTGCACGAGCTGAACAACAACGAAGGGCATCTGGCGGGCGACAAGATGCTCTGCCGAGTGGCCGATACCCTCCGAGAAGAGTTCGGCGCGGCCGACAGCTATCGCATCGGCGGAGACGAGTACGTCGCCTTCGCGTTGGACCGCCCGCAGGCGGAAATCGAAGAGACGATCGCCGGGATACGCGCCTCATTGGCAGATGAGGGGTACCACGTCTCCATCGGCTACGAATTCGCGGAGGCCGCGAGCGAGGATGTTGGCGCGAGCGAGAGCGCGGAGGCAGACGAGCGGCTCCGGGGCCTGATCTCCCGCGCCGAGGCGAGCATGTACAGCGACAAGGCCGAATACTATCGGGCCCACGACCGCCGCCGACGGTAGCAGAGAGAGGAGATCTGGATGAACGCCGAAGAGGAGCCGCTGACCTGCGACCTGCTCGCCGAGCTGGCCAGCGTGCCGAACTTGGATACCTACCTGGAAGAGCACGACCCCGCTTCAAGCGATCTGCCCACCTACCTGCAGCAACTCTTGCAGGAGCGAGAAATGAAGCGAATCGAGGCCATTCACGCGGCCCAGCTCGACGAGACCTACGGCTACCAGATCTTCCAAGGGACCCGACGCCCGTCGCGCGATAAAGTGCTCCAGGTGGCCTTCGCGCTTCGATGCGACCTGAAGGAAACCCAGCATTTGCTCGCGTACGCCGACGCCGGAGCGCTCTACCCGAAAAACCGACGCGATGCCATCCTCATCTACGCCCTCACGCACGGCCTCGACCTGTCCCAGACCGAAACCGAACTGTACCGCTTCGGAGAAACCACCATCCTCGATTCGTAGCATGCCCAACCCCCTGTCCTCCCATAGCGACATCTTCGCGGAACTCAACAGCCTTAAAATCGACGGGCTCTACGAAGTTCTGCGCGTGCTGAAGGAGGGGAAGACCTCGCGCGTGGAATTGGTGAAAGACGCCGAAGGAAGTCTCTTCGTCCGCAAGTATTTCGAAGATGCCGAGGGCTTCGGCTCCCAATACGCCTGCATCGCGCAGCTCGACGCACCGGGCATTCCGCATATCGTCGTGCAGTACCGCATCGCGAATCGGGCTGCGGTCGTAATGGAATACGTCGAAGGACCCACCTTGCGGAAGCGCGTGCGAGACGAAGGGCCGCTTACGCTCCGGGAATGCGAGCGCCTGCTGCAGGAGCTCTGCAGCACCGTCGGGCAGCTGCATTCCCTAAGCCCCACCCCGCTCGTGCACCGCGATATCAAACCGGACAATATCATCTGCAGCCCGCGCGGGGCCATCCTCATCGACTTCGGCATCGCACGGCGCGTCCGCCCCGAATCGTCGCAGGACACCCACCACTGGGGGACCGCCGGCTATGCGCCGCCCGAGCAATTCGGCTTCGGGCAAAGCGACCAGCGCACGGACGTCTACGCCTTGGGCATGGTGCTCTCCTTCGCATTGACCGGGAAGGACCCGCAATCGAATCTGCGGGCGACGCTTCGGGAAGAGCGGTCGATTCCCCGACCGCTCCGCTCCGCCATCGCGCACTGCATCGCGCTGGATCCGAAGGATCGGCCCGCCAGCGCCGAGGAGCTGGACCGGGAACTCCGAGCGGCGTTCGCGGCCTGCCCGGACGCGGGCGACGCCGCAAAGGACGCTGCGGGCGCGGATGCGGGCGCGAGCACCCCAACCCTTAGCGGAAAACGAGACAACCCGCTCGCGTTCTACCGCAGATTGATCGACGCCAACGCCTGGATGCCTCGCGGAGCGGTGAAGGCGAAGCTCTTCCGCGGCTGGGTGCATACGGCGACCGCGGCGACAATCGCAATGCTGGCACTCGCCCTCATCGTATCCTTGAACGCTTTATTCATCGAGCCGACCCTTCTCGATGCGTTCTTGTTCATCGTGCAATACCTGGGGCTTGCCCTCCTCGTCATCCAGCCGGGCTACCTGGCCTTCACCAACATGGGCAATCTGGTGCATCGACTCCCGCCCCGGACAAGCCGGATCCTCCGCTTCATCGTAGCGGTCTCGATTCTATTCGCGCTCTTCATGGCCTTCGGATACCTCGTCGAATTCACCGACCAATTCTTCTCCACCGGGCATTGGACCCTCGTTCAGCAGCGGCCATGAGCGCCACGACCTCCCGTCTGACGTTTCCCCTGCCGAACGGGAACGAAAACTCTGCTGGGAGCTAATGAATCCGCGCGGCGTCTGCCCTAGCATCGGTGCAACCAAATTGCCCATACGGCATCGATTCGACAGGGGGGAACCATGACCGATACCCAAACCACGCCCCAGGAGGGCACGACGCCCGCCAAGATCTGCAAGAAGTGCAACGCGTCCATTCCCAAATATGCGGAGAGCTGCCCGAACTGCGGGGCCAATCTGAAACCCGTCTACAAGAAGGGCTGGTTCTGGGTTCTCATCGTGCTCCTCGTGCTGCTCGTGGGTATCGGAGGCTGTTCGGCAGCCTGCAGCAAGGCCGTGTTGGACAGCACCAACACGCTCTCAACCGAAGACGGCAACGCTCCTTCCGCCAAGAGCAGCTCGGAGGGCGCGGACGCACAGGACAGCAGCTCGTCCTCGGCCGAGGCCAAGTACTCCATCACCGACGAGCAGCTTGTCGACAAGGGCTACGGCATGTACTCGATCACGGGAACTTTCACCAACACCTCGGGCAAGCAGTACAGCTACGTCCAGGTCGAATATGTGCTGAAGGACGCCAGCGGCGCGCAGATCGGAACCGGATTCGCGAACACCAATAACCTCGCCGACGGAACACCCTGGAAATTCGAGGCGTATTGCTCCAACTCCACCGACGAGGCGCCGGCTTCATTCGAGCTGTCCGACGTGACCGGTTGGTAGCGAAGGCCCCGCCCGGCGCCCTCCACCGCCGGGCGACGGGGCGAACATGCACCCGCGGCCAGGGCTACGCGCGCTGCCAGAGACCGGACTTGCCGCCGTCTTTCCTCAGCAGGCGCACCTCGGAAATCTCCATGCCCCTGTCCACGGCCTTGCACATGTCGTAGACGGTCAGGCAGGCCACGCTCGCCGCGGTCAGCGCCTCCATCTCGATGCCGGTCTTGCCGGTCACGCCGAAGGTCGCCTCCACATGGATGCCCACGCGCCCGTCTTCGCGCTCCCCTGCGCGAACGGGCGCCAGGTCCACCTTCGACTTGGTAATGAGCAGCGGGTGGCACATGGGGATAATCGAGCTCGTCTGCTTGCCTGCCATTATGCCCGCCACGCGTGCGCAGGCCAAAACGTCGCCTTTCGCGGCCTTGCCCTCCACTATCAGCTCCAAGGTCGCAGGTTGCATGGCGATGAAGCCCTCGGCCACGGCGATGCGCGCCGTATCGGCTTTTTGGCTGACGTCCACCATGCGGACTTCGCCCTTTTCGTCCACGTGGGACAGTTTCTGGTCGTTCATCGATTCTCCTTCGCGTGTGCGCGTATGCCCACGTGCGCTTGTGCATGTGTGCGCTTGTGAGCCTATCCTCCAATGGCGTTCATGTTGGTGGCGGTCGCCCTTGCATGATCGCCTTCGTGGTGCTCTTCGGGCTTCGCGCCGATCGTCTGCTCGAGCACTTTACGCACGTCCTCCTCGGTGCCATAGCGCACGGCCTGGCGCACCGGATACTCCTCGTCGCTGAACAGGCACGGGCGCAAGCCGCCCTTCGAAGTAAGCCGCACGCGGTTGCATGCGCTGCAGAAATGGTTGGACAGCGGGCTTATAAAGCCCACGGTGCCCTTCGCACCCGGGAACTTCCAGTAACGCGCGGGACCGCCGCCCTCGGGCTTTTCCTCGTCTTGCAGGGGCTGCAGCGCTTCGAGCCCGGCGGCAATCGCGCCCGCATCCACTTGCATGCGGATGTCGTCGCAGCTGACGACGTCCTGCGGGCCCCATCCCGCGCCGTTCATGCCGGCGGAATCCCCCACGGGCATGTATTCGATGAAACGCATGTGCAGCGGCCGGTCTCGGCTCATGCTGGCGAACTCGTAGAAATCCTGGTCCAGACTCCGCACGGCGACCGCGTTCACCTTCACGGGGTCGAAGCCCTGCTCGAGGGCCGCGTCTATGCCGTCGAGGACATCCTGCACGTTCCCTCCGCGCGTGACTTCGGCGAATTTGTCGGGATCGAGCGTGTCCAGCGAGATGTTCACCCGCGAGAGCCCCGCTTCCTTGAGGTCATGGGCCATACGGGCGAGCAAGACGCCGTTCGTCGTGAGAGCGATGTCCTCGATGCCGGAGATTGCGCGGATGTTGGCTATCAAACCGACGACGCCTTTGCGCACCAGGGGCTCGCCGCCCGTAAGCCGGATGCGACGAACGCCCAAATCGGCAGCCACGCGCACTATGGCGAGAATCTCGTCGTAACGCAGAATCTGGTCGTGGTCGACCTGTTGGATGCCCTCGGCGGGCATGCAATAGACGCAACGCAGGTTGCAGCGGTCCGTAAGCGAGACGCGCAAGTAATCTATTGTCCTCCCATGAGTGTCTTTCATGGCGCCCCCCATCTCTGTGCCCCCGAGATTATAGCGCGATGGCAAGAAAGCTGCCCCATGCGCACACGCGCACGCATGAGCGTGTCTAGAATTCCGCCGCCTGCAGCTCGCCCGACTCCAGCTTCTTCATGCGGCGCATCTCCCACACCATGAAGATAAGCGTGGTGAAAATGGCCAGGAAGTCGGCCACCGGCACCGCGAAATACAGGGCATCGAGACTCGTGGTGTGCGGCATTATCTGCGGCAGGATCTCCGGCAGGAACAAATACATCGGGATGAGGAAGAGCACCTGGCGCGTGAGCGAGAGGAACGCGCTTTTAATCGGCTGCCCCGTGGCCTGGAAGTAGTTGCTGCCCACGATCTGGAAGCCCACGAACGGCAGCAGCGCCAGCTGGATCTTCAGCGCGAAGACGGTGAAATCGACGAGCTCCTGGTTCACGATGCCGAACGCGCTCACGATCTGATTGGGCCACAGGTGCACCGCCGCCCACATGACCACGGCTATCATAGTAGCGCCCGCCATGCCCTCGAAGAGCGTGGTGCGCACGCGCTTGAACAGGCGGGCTCCGTAGTTGTAACCCAGAATCGGCTGTATCGCCACGGCCACGCCGATGAGGGGGAACACGGTGAACAGGGCGATGCGGCTGACCACGCCGATGCTGGCCAAGGCGGCCTCTTGCCCCAGGGGGTTTTGAGCACCGTAGTTCACCAGCAGGTTGTTGAGCACGAAGTTGACCACGGCGGCGGCGGCCTGAACGGCGAAGCTCGCGAACCCGAGCGAGAGGACCATGCGCACCGTGCGGCCTTCGAGCGGCAGGTGCCGACGACGGAGCTTCAGCGACACGTTGGGCGTCTTGATGAAGAACCATAGCACGCAGACGCAGCTGGCGGCTTGGCCCATGAGCGTGGCCGAAGCGCTGCCCGCGATGCCCCATCCCAAGATGATGACGAACAGATAGTTGAAGATGACGCAGACGACCGCGCCCACCACCATGGTGCCCAGCGCACGGTTGGGCCTGCCGGCCGTGCGGATGAAGTTGTTCACGCCCATGCCGATGCACTGCAGGATGAACCCGGAGCTGATAATCTGGATGAACGTCTTGGTGTAGTCCCACACTTCCGCCGTGGTCCCGCTGATGCTGAGCAGGCCGTTTATGCAGGGAGGCACGAACGCCAGGACGGCCACGAGCACGCTGAAGATGACGGAGAGCGTAACCGTGTTGCCCAGGCTGCGCTCGGCCCCCTGCCGATCGCCTTCGCCCATGCGCAGCGCCGAAAGCGCATTGCCGCCGTTGCCGATGAGCATGCTGATGGCCAGGAACACGATCATGATGGGATTGGCCGCCGTAACGGCTGCCTGGCCGACTTCGTGCAAAGCGCTTCCCAGGAAAATGGAGTCGATGATGTTGTAGGCACCGTTCACGAGCATGCCTACGATGCTCGGAGCGGCGAACTCGGTGATGAGGCGGGCGACGCGGGCCGTGCCCATGCGGTTGACTTCGTCGTCGCGGCCCAGGTTGTCCGGGTCGAGGCCCATGGGCGCCCCCGGCACGGGCTCGTCTTTCACCACGGGCTCCGCGTTCCATTCACCCTGCTCTTTATTCCATTTCGATACCGGCATGTACGCTTCTTTCTCTTGTGCAACTGAAAAAGAATATACCCATGGCTCACAGGGGGAAACAACATCACAGAGTGCGCATCAAAGTCGCCAATGCGCCCTGCGCGGAGGCGCAGGGCGCATTTGTTAACCCAACTAAGTATTTTGGTTTACAATAGCTGCCATCCAAGAGAAAGGAAACTGAAATGCCGAACACGAACACCCGCTCGATTGCCTTCATCGGCTTGTCCGTGGCGCTGCTCGCCGTCTCCGCGTGGATCACCATCCCCCTAGGGCCCGTGCCTTTCACCATGCAGGTATTCGTCTGCACCTTCCTGCTGCTGGCGCTCGAGCCGCGCGAGTCGCTTTCGGCCATCGCGCTGTACCTGGTGCTCGGCGCCGTGGGATTGCCCCTTTTCAGCGGCATGTCGGGGGGCATCGGGAAGATCGTGGGGCCGACCGGCGGCTTTCTCTGGGGCTTTTTGCTCGGAGGGACTGCCGCGGCGGCCGTGCTGGCGATTGCGAAGGAACGCGCGGAAAGCCTCGTGGCGCAGGGCATCGCCGCTGCGGTCTTTCTGCTGGTCGTCTACCTCGCGGGCTGGCTGCAGCTGGCCGCCGTGTCCGGCATGGGGCTGGTGGCGGCATTCGCAGCCGGCGTCGCGCCCTTCATCCTGCTCGACGTCATCAAGATAGCACTCGCCGTCCCGACTGCCCACGCCGTCCGCGCCGGCTTCGGCGCACGCAAAACGGCTCGTTAACGCACGGGCCTCGGGGAACCGAAAGGCGGGGAGAAGGAGGGTCGAAACGACGCCGCGCCGTTCGTCCGCAGCCGGGATGGGCGCCTAGAACAGGCCCGTTATCTTGCCCGTCTCGTCCACGTCTATCTTGAAGGCAGCCGGGTTCTTCCCCAGGCCGGGCATGGTCATGATGTCGCCCGTGAGCGCCACGATGAAGCCGGCGCCGGCGGAGACCTTCACGTTGCGCACCGTCATGCGGAAGCCGCGCGGGGCGCCGAGCAGGGTGGCGTCGTCGCTGAAGCTGTACTGCGTCTTCGCCATGCACACGGGCATGTTGCCGAAGCCCAGGTCCTCCAGCTGCTTCATCTGCTTTCTCGCCTCCGCGGTGAAGTCCACGCCATCCGCCCGATAGATAGTGCGCGCAACGGCCTCGATCTTGTCGGCGATGCCGCCGGAGAGCTCGTAGCTGAAGGCGAAGTCGTTGGGCTCCTCGCACAGGCGCACGACCTCTTCCGCCAGTGCCGTGCCGCCTTCGCCGCCCCGCGCCCACACTTCCGACAGCGCCACGTTCACGCCCAGCTCCTTGCACTTGGCCTCCACCAATTCGAGCTCGGCGGGGGTGTCGGTCGGGAAGGCGTTGACGGCCACCACGCAGGGCAGATGATAGACCTTGGTGATGTTCTCCACATGCTGCAATAGGTTAGGCAGGCCGCGCTCCAACGCTTCCAGGTTTTCCTCGTTCAGGTCGGCCTTGGCCACCCCGCCGTGGTTCTTCAGCGCACGGACCGTCGCGACCACCACCACGGCATCGGGCTTCAAGTCGCACAGGCGGCACTTGATGTCCAGGAACTTCTCCGCGCCCAGATCCGCGCCGAAGCCGGCCTCGGTGACGCAATAATCGCCCAAGGCCATGGCCATGCGCGTGGCCATAATGGAGTTGCAGCCATGCGCGATGTTGGCAAAGGGCCCGCCGTGCACGAACGCGGGGGTGCCCTCGAGCGTCTGCACCAGGTTCGGCTTGAGCGCGTCCTTGAGCAGGGCCGCCATAGCCCCTTCCGCATGCAGGTCGTGCGCGGTCACGGGCTTGTCTTCGTAGGTGTAGCCCACCACGATGCGGCCCAGGCGCTCCTTGAGGTCGGTAATGCTGGTGGCCAGGCAGAAGATGGCCATTATCTCGCTGGCCACGGTGATGTCGAAGCCGTCTTCGCGCGGCACGCCATGCGCCTTGCCGCCCAGGCCGTCCACCACATGGCGCAGCTGGCGGTCGTTCATGTCCACCACGCGCTTCCAGGTGATGCGCCGCGGGTCGATGCCCAGGTCGTTGTTGTTGTGGATCCGTGCATCGAGCAGCGCCGCAAGAAGGTTGTTGGCCGCCCCGATGGCGTGGAAGTCGCCCGTGAAGTGAAGGTTGATGTCCTCCATGGGAACGACCTGCGCGTAGCCGCCGCCGGCCGCTCCGCCCTTGATGCCGAACACGGGGCCCAGGCTCGGCTCGCGCAGGGCGAGCACGGCGTTCCTGCCGATCTTGCGCATGCCGTCGGCCAGGCCCACGCTGGTGGTGGTCTTGCCCTCGCCCGCGGGCGTGGGGTTGATGGCGGTCACCAAGACGAGCTTGCCGGGAGCATGCTGTTCCTCGCGCAGCAGGTTGTAATCGACTTTCGCCTTGTACTTGCCATAGGCTTCCAGGTACTTTTCCGCAACGCCGATCTCCTCCGCTATCTCGGTGATGGGCAGCGCCTGCGTCGCCTGCGCGATCTCGATGTCCGTCAGCATACACTCGCCTTTCTCGTCGGGGAAATGTAGCAGCATCATACCCCGCGAAGCTGAAAGTCCCCGCATCGTAATCGTGAAAGGCGCGAGCGCGTCCGCCCCGCGGCAGGGCCGTCGAGCACACGGCGACGCAGGCCGCGACAGCGCCGCAGTTGCTCGCCTCGCCGTCGGCCCCGACGCTAGCTGCGAGCCTCGTAGATCAGGCGCAGCCCCTGCAGCGTAAGCTCTGGATTCACGCACGTCAGCGTTCGCGAGAGTTCCCCGAGCAACCCGCCGAAGCCGCCCGTAGCCACGACCGGGCATTGACACCCCAGCTCCTCCCAGATGCGTCGGATGAGCCCGTCTATGCTGTCCACCTGCCCGTATACCACGCCGATCTGCATGGCGCTCACCGTGTCCACGCCTATCGCATGGCCCGGATCCAGCAGCTCCACCTCGGGCAGCAGCGCCGTGCGGCCCGCCAGGCTCTCGGCCCCCGTCCGGATTCCCGGGGCGATGACCCCGCCCAAGAAGCGTCCGCCGTCGCCCACGACCTCTATGTTGGTGGCCGTGCCCATATCCACCACGACGACCGGGTCGCCGTAGAGCATCCGCGCCGCCACGGCATCGGCTAGACGGTCCGCACCCGGCGTGCTGGCGTATGCGCTCGCGTCGAGCAAGCCCTCCACGGTCTTCTCGTCCACGGAGAGGACCCGCCAGCCACAGAGCTCCTCGCCCACCTTGCGCCACGACCTGTTCAATCCCGGCACCACGCTGCCCAGGCTCAGCCCGTGCACGTCTTCGGGGCAAATGCCCTCCACGCCGAGCAGGCCGTGCAAGCTTACCAGCAGCTCGTCGGCCGTCTGGCTGGGATCGGTCTTCACGCGCCACATGCGCCGCAGCTCTTCGCCATCGTAGCAACCCAGCACCGTGTGCGTATTGCCCACGTCGATTGTCAGCAACATGTCAAACACCCCTCCAAGCGGGCCTATCCCGAATATGGGTGCTATCATACTCTGAAACGCGAGCACCCGAACCGACTATCGAGAAGAGGCCCCGATGCCAGAAAAAGCCGCAAGCATCCTCGTCGTGGACGACGAGCAGACCATCACCGACTTCGTCTCCTACGCCCTGGCCAAAGAGGGATTCGAAGCCGATGTCGCCAACAACGGCGAAGACGCGCTGACCATGGCCCAGCAGAAAGACTACGACCTGTTCATCTTGGATATCATGCTGCCCGGCATGGACGGCTACGAGCTCTGCCGACGCCTGCGCAGTCGCACGAGCGCACCGGTGCTGTTCCTGTCCGCCCGCGACACGGAACTCGACAAAGTGGTCGGGCTGGAAATCGGCGGGGACGACTACCTGAGCAAGCCCTTCGGCCTGCGCGAGCTCGTCGCCCGCGTCCGCGCCCTGCTACGCAGGGGCAGCGGCAAGATGGAGACGAACCGCGAGATAACCGCAAGCGGCATCACGCTCAACGAGGACGCCCATACCGCCGCGGGCGACAAGGGGCCGATTGATCTGACCCCGCGCGAATTCGAGCTTCTGGCCGCCCTCATGAAGAGCGCCGGCAACGTGGTCTCGCGCGAGGACCTGCTGCGTGACGCCTGGGGCTGGGAGTACCTGACGGAGACCAAGACCGTCGACACCCACATCAAACGCCTGCGCGACAAGATAAGCCAAGCGGGCTACGACCCCGCGATCGTGGAGACGGTGCGCGGCTACGGATACCGCTTCCGCGCTTAAGTGAAGCGTCTTTCGACATACTTCGCCCTGTTCAGCACCATCATCGCCGTGCTGGCGGGGGCGCTCGTCCTCTTCGTCGCACGTTTCCGCGGCGTCATCGACCTGACGTCCTTCTGGATGCTCGCGCCCTTCGCGCTGGTCGTCTTCCTCTTCGCGCTGGTCGTGGGCTCTTTCATCGCACGCCCCCTCGCCGAGCTCTCCGCCAAGATTCGCGCCTGGCGCGCTGGGGACACGCAAGTGAATTTCGAGGGCGCCGGATCGCTGCAGGAGGCCGACGACCTGGCTGCCGACTACAAGCGCCTGCTCGATTCGTCCTACGCGCAACTAGCCGACCTCACCCGGCAGGAGAAACAGCAACGCCAGCTCATCGGCGACGTGGCGCACGAGCTGCGCACCCCGCTGACGGCCATCCACGGCACCGCCGAGCTGCTGGAGGACCCCGACCTGCCGCCCGCGCTGCGCGAGAAGTTCACCCATACGATCCTAACCGAGAGCGAACGGCTGTCCAATCTGGTGAACGACCTGCTCTCGTTGCAGCACATCGAAGGCGACGCCCAGGAGCTCAACTACGAGCGCGTGAACTTGCGCCCACTGGTCCAAGAGGCCTGCGATGCCCTGGCCGCCATGCTGGCGGAGCGTGGGGCGAATCTGGAGATAGCCGGCGAAGCCCCCGACGTGCTGGGGAACCGCGACCGTCTGAAGCAGGTGGTCTCGAATCTGGTGGATAACGCCAGCCACTTCATCGAGCCGGGCGGGCACATCCGCGTGGAGCTCTACGGCATCGAGGGCAATTCCGTCATCGCCGTGAAAGACGACGGCACGGGCTTCGGCGACACGGACCCGAAGATGCTCTTCGAGCGCTTCTTCCGCACCGACTTCAGCCGTGCTCGCAACACCGGCGGCAGCGGCTTGGGGCTGGCCATCGTGAAGAGCGTGGTCGAAGCGCACGACGGCACCGTGGAGGCCTACAACCTGCCCGAAGGCGGAGCGTGCTTCATCGTGGCCATCCCGAGCATCGCGACGTCCTAGGGCCTGGGGCGCCCCCTCGCACGCCGAAGGTTTCAGTTTCTTCAGCGCATCTTCAGAATCGCACCCTATACTTGCCCCATGGCATCCACCTGAAGGAGACTCCCCATGACCATCGCTCCCAGCCCTTCTCGCGCCTCCGACCCACTCGGCGCAGGCCCGCTCGATGCGGGTGAATCGCTCGGCGCACCCGGTACGCTCGGCTCGAACAGCGCGTCCGCGCAAGACTCCGCCGCGGGCATGACTCGTCGCCGCTTCTTCGAAGTCCTACTGGCTTCGAGTTCCCTCCTGGCCGTGGGCAGCATGGCGGGCTGCGTCGCCGAGAGCAGCCGCAAATCCAGCGCCACGATCTCCACCAGCAATGCCACCGTGAGCATAAGCACCTCGGCCTGGAACTACGATTCCGACAACGACATCTACTACCAGCTGGGCGTGCATTATTGCACCAACCCCCAGGCCCCGGCTTACGAGAGCATGGGCATCTATGTGCCGGGGGCTTATTTCGACGCCACGCAGAATGCGGATGGCACCTACACCTGCGCACCCAAGGACAAGAACTCGGTCGGAGGGTTCACCGCAAGCACCGCGCCCATCGTCATGCCCATCGACTCGGCGGGATACTCTGCGCAAGCCGCCCCGACCGAATACGACGTCAGCCGCATCGCCGACTACACCGACGCCGGCTTCGTCTACGTATACGCAGGTTGCCGCGGCCGCCAGCAGACCGACGACGCCACGGGCAGCGCCCCCTGGGGCGTGACGGATCTGAAAGCCGCGGTGCGCACGCTGCGAGCCAATGCCAGCAACCTCGCCGGCGATGCCAGCCGCATCTTCAGCTTCGGGCACAGCGGCGGCGGTGCCCTAAGCGCCATCCTGGCAGCTTCGGGAGATGCCGAAGGCTACGACGACTACCTGGCCATGATCGGTGCGCCGAGCGAGGACCTGGAGGGCAACCCCGTCTCCGACGCCATCTACGGCGCGATGTGCTGGTGCCCCATCACCTGCCTCGACCAGGCCGATGCCGCCTACGAATGGAATATGGGGCAATTCTCCAGCAGCGGCAGCCGCACCGAGGGGAGCTTCGCCAAGCAACTCTCCAACGACCTGGCGGCGAGCTACGCCTCCTACATCAACGGCTTGGGACTGACCGCGAACGGGACCGCCCTCAAGCTTGCAGAGGGAGGCGAGGGAATCTACACGAGCGGCACCTATTACGATCAGGTGAAGAGCGTGATTGAGCAGTCGCTGAACAACTTCCTGTCGGACACGGCCTTCCCCTACACGCCCAGCAACGAGACCATGGCGGACATGGGCGCCGGCGGCGGGCAAGGCGAAGGACCTTCGAGCGGGGCTTCGGGTGACGGGCCCTCGGACGGCGGCGCCGAAAGCACTGCCTACGAAACCGCCTCGGACTACATTGCCGAGCTCAACGCCAAAGGCCAGTGGATCATCTACGACGAAGCGACCAACACGGCCACCATCACCGGGCTCTCCGGCTTCGTGAACGCCTGCAAGGCCCCCACCAAGAGCGTCGGCGCCTTCGACGCCTTGGACCGCAGCCAAGCCGAGAACGCCGTCTTCGGCGACGACGGCAACGGCGGCCTTCACTTCGACGCCACCATGGCACAGCTGTTGGAGGACAATGCGAGCACCTACGCGTCGCTGCCCGGCTGGGAGAGCTCCTACCCCTCCGACTACAGAGAGGACCTGGCATACCAGAACAACCTGGGCAAGACCGTGCGGCAGCGCACGGACATCTACAACCCCCTGTACTACCTGGCCGGCAGCTACGGCGGCGCGGGCACCAGCACTCCCGCCGCCCATTGGCGCATCCGCACCGGCATCGAACAGGGCGATACCGCCTGCACGACGGAGATCAACCTCGCATTGGCGGCTCTCAGCGCGAAGGGCGTGAAGGATGTGGACTTCGCCACGGTCTGGGGCAAGGGACACACCGCCGCCGAGCGCACAGGCGACAGCACGCAGAACTTCATCGCCTGGGTGCAGGAGTGCTGCTCCTAGACAGAGGCGCCGCCGAGTTCGCCCGACGCCCGATGCTCGGCGCTATTTCACGTGGACGAGCGAGAATATCTCGGCATCGGTCGCCGCCTCGATGACCTCGCGCGGCTTCAGGAAATCGAGCTCCATCAGAAAGGCCATGCCGGCGATGCGGCAGCCGAAGTGCTCGCAGAGCTTCACCTGCGCAACCGCGGTCCCGCCCGTTGCCACCAAGTCGTCCACCAGCAGCACGACATCGTCGGGTTTGAAGGCGTCTTGATGAACCTGCAGGCAATCGGCGCCGTACTCCAGCTCGTAGCGTTGACTGTAGACCTCGCGCGGAAGCTTGCCGGGCTTGCGGACGGGGACGAAGCCCGCTCCCAGCTTGTAGGCCACGGGGGCAGCGACCATGAAGCCGCGGGCCTCCGCGCCGGCGACCTTGGTGACGCCGGCATCGCGGAAATGGTCCGCAAGCTCGTCGACGGCGCAGGCGAACCCCTGCGGGTCCTTGACCAAAGTGGTGATGTCTTTGAAGACCACGCCCGGATTGGGATAATCGGGGATGTCGGTGATAAGGCTCTCGTAATCAAACATTGTCATGGAGCCGCTCCTTGCCGTTGGCGAATACGCACGCGTCCCATTATGCAACAAATCGGGGTGGCTGACTGGGCAATTGCCCTGCTCGATTTGCGGAACGACCGCGAAGCGGGGAATTATAGCTGACTGGCATTCTAACGCGCAAGCCGCACGAGGGTCTCGGCGTTCTTGCGCACTTGCCTCTCGACCGTGGCGATACGGCGCTCGGCGATGTTGGGATTGCGACCCAGGATCTCGGCGACGCGCTCGGGGAAGCCTTCCAAGCACGCAGGATCGAACCACCCGAAATGCCCCTCGAATAAGCCCACCTGATCCTGCGGACGCATGCCGACGTCTTTAAACGGCTTGGCCTTGTACTCGAAGTCAATCGGCGCGTCGAGCAGCTCGGCGTTCGACCACAAACACGACCCGGTGTCGAACACGGGCGCGATGCACGCGACCTCAAGCGTTTCGACGTTGCGCACGATGCCGAAGTTGCGGTAGTGCCTATCGCGGTTGGCCAGCACGAAATCGGCCGCGAACATCTTCGCCAGTTGCTCTATGACGTAATCCTCGTCGAGCCCGAGCTGCACGTAACGACTGACGAGGAAACGGAAGTCGGAGAGGTTGTTGGGCTGCTTTACGTTGCGGACGACGTCCCATGCGGCGATGAGCTCCTCGTCGGGGCCGAGTAGGTTGTCGCAGGCCGAATACACGCGCCGCGCATCCTCGAACAGGCGGTAGGAAGTGAACTCTTCCGGCGCCATCATGCGCCCGTGCAGCTCGGTCGCCGCCACCTCGTTGTACGGCTCCTGATTGACGAAGCCCACGCCCGCCTTCAGCAGGATGCGATGCCCGTCGACGATCTTCCATTTCTTCAGCAAATCGCCGCCAAGCGTGCTGTTCGGCGCCAGACAGGTTGGATGCAAGCGCATCTCCGAGGCAAACCCATCTGCCCGATGTCTCTCTTTTCGCTTTTGCCGGCGCCGCCCGAAACACGCCTGCTCCTCGGGGAACGCAAATCTGACGGATGGCGTGTCCTCAAACAGGAAACGGGCGCCGCTTGCGCGACGCCCGTCCATACGACTTTAGATTGAAGTGCCCAAGCGGTCTACTCTTCGACGCTCATCGTAAGCAGGAGCAGGGCATCGGCCGCCTGCGCCTTCTCGAGCGCTTCCTCGCTGATGGTGTCTCCAGCCTCCAGGACGAAGTCGCCGTCGGCGCTGACCACGCGCTCGGTGAGCTTCTTACCCAACAGGAAGGCCTTCAGCACGGCATCCGGATCCTCTTCCTCGGCGGAAGCGGACGGCTCGGGCTCGGGCTCGGGCTTGGGAGCGGCCTTAGCGGGCGCAGGGGCGGGCTTTTCCTTGGCAGGTGCAGGCTTAGAGGGCGCAGCGGGCTCTTCCTTGGCAGGCTCCTCTTGAGCCGATTCCACCTTCGGCGCAGGCGCGGGGGCCGGCTTGGGAGCCGGCTTCGGCGCAGGCGCGGGGGCCGGCTTCGGCTCGGGCTTGGGCTCGGGGGCGGCCTTCGCAGCAGGCTTGCTCCACGCGGGCTTCGCAGGCTCCGGCTCGGTGGCCTTGGAAGCACCGGCCGGACTAGCTAAAGGGACAGTGGCCTCAGTTTCTCCCGCAGCGGCACCGGCACGCTTGGCGGCATCGGTGAGCGTGCCATCGTCCACGAACACGAAGTCCTGGGAGAAGAACACGTACTGGTCGGAGGTGAACTCTCCTCCATCCACCAGGCTGACGCGGGTGACGGCACCTGTGGAAGTGTCGAAATCGTACGCGGCGACTTCCCCGATGAAGTTGCCGGCCACGGAGTAGACCTTGGTGCCCACCAGGTCGAAGTTGCCCTCGAGCACAGCCGACGCGGCGGGATCGTTGTTAGCCAGGAAATCCGCGCGGTCCTGGATGGTCATGAAGGTATCGCCCACCGAAATGGACTTCTCGAAGGGAAGCACCAGCACATTGCCGGTGGAAGAGCTCGTAACCAGATAATGCGAAACGCCCATGGCATCGCAATCGATGATGGTATCGCGCACCGAGCCCATCTGCTTACGGTCGTCGAGGGAGACAACACCCTTCGACAGGATAGATTCATTTGTTTCCATTGCAGTCCTTTCACCAAGCCCGCTCTCCACACGGAACTGGATTGTGCGGTTTGAAGTGCATTGTACGCCAAACCGCAGGGTCGTGTTGAAAGCCTCTGCAAGAAACACAGCTAACGCAAGGACACGCGTGCGCGCCCGAAGGGCCGACACTACGAGCCGGCACCGGCAGCCGAGAGCAAGGCAGGTCCGCTAGGCGAATTACTTGTTCGCCTTGACGGAGCCTTCCTGGGTTTGGACCTCGCTGTCGCCGGTTACGCGGTAGGTATCCGTCGACAGGAGCTTGCTCTCCTGCATCACGCCGTCTTTGTACTTCACCCTATACGACTCGGCGGTGTAGAACGTCAGCTTCTCCCCCGGCTCCAGGCCGACGGCCTCCGGGTCGGAGAAGCACTCGCTCGCCAGCTTCTCCGTCCGCTCGACGATCCGGCTCGTCGCATCGTAGGTGATGCCGTCGTCGCCGCTCGCCCCGTAGATCTTCACGTCCACGGTCTGTCCCAGCGAGTTTGCCGTTATGGTTATCGCATGGTCGGCGCTGTTGCGGATCTTCAGATCCTTCTCTCCGTACACGAGCGTGGCATCGAGCCCGATAGGCGCGTAATCGGTCACCATCGAATGCGCGGAACGCTCCACGACATCCAGGTCGGCCTTGATGGCGGCGATGTAGAGCGCGGTCGAGACCTGGCAGACTCCGCCCCCGCGACTGCTAGAGACGCTGCCGTTCGAGAAGACGGGCGCTACTTTGTAGCGGGAGTCGTTGCTCGTGTCGCCGAGGATCTCGTTCACGGAAAGGGCCTCGCCCGGCTGCAGCGTGGTCCCGTCGAGCTCCGCCGCTGCCAAGGCCAGATTGTCGGCTCGGTTCTGGTCGCTCGATTGCGAGATGGCGTCGAATTCCCCGATTACGGCAAGACCCTCGACCGATGCATCGCTATCGGTGCTGGCAAGCGTCCCCTCGACTTCCTCCCTCGAGATCGTCTGCTGCTCGCGCATCGGCTCCTGCGTGGCGGGGAAGGGATAGTTCAGCACCATGACGCCCGCGCAGCCAACCGAGACGGCAGCGACCACGACCATAGGCGTGATGCGTGCGAGCAAGCCCGCGGCCTGCGGTTTCTGCGGGGATTGGGGGGTGTGTGGGGTGCGCCGGGGCATCTATCGGCCCTCTTTCAGCACGGCTTCGAGCTTGATGCGCTCGACGGCGGAGAGGTCTTTGCGGCCGGCAAGCAAGCGGGCGGCCAGACGTTGGGCGGAAGGGATATCGGCGCCCTTCACGTAGCAGGTGACCTGCTCCATCTGAGCCTTGCGCAGCGTATCTTCGTCTGCAGCCGACTCGCGCAGGCGCTCGGCGCATTCGGCGTACAGACGCGCCGCCACCAGGTATTTGCCCTTGTCGCGCAAGGCGGTGGCCTTGGCGAAGTAGTCGTTCGGGTAGAAGACGGTGGGGATGGACACGGGAACGTGCAGGGCGGAGCCTGCAGGGGCGGGGGCGAGGGCAGCGTGCGCCGAAGAAGCGGCTGCTGCGGAAGGCAGTGCGGAAGGGGAAGCCGCAGGGGCGAGCGGCGCGGGCACCGCGGGAGCAGCGGGTGAGGGCCGCGCGGGCGCGGGTGCCGCAGGCTCTGCGGGCCGCGCGGTCTGCGCAGATGCAGGCGCGGGCGTCCCCGCCGCAGCAGCAGCCGCGGGTGCGACAACGTGCTCCTGCTCCTCGCTCCCGACTTTGCGACCTTGCGCGCTCGGCTCGAGCGAGACCGTCTTCGGCTGCTCGAAACTTGCAGGTGCGCTTGACTGCCGGGGCGCTTCCTCCACCTTCTCCACCTGCCATGCCGCGGCATTCACCGCCCTCTGACGGGCGTGCTGCGCGAGGCGCTGCTCTTGCGGCGCCTGCTCCCACGTGGGCGGCATGCCCTTAGGAATGTAGACTTCGTCACCATAGCGCGGCAGCGGGGTGAAACGCTTCACCTCCACCGGGAAAAGCTGCGTGGGGTTGGTGGCGCTGCGGGCATCGCGGGACATGCGATCCACGCTCCACGTAGAGGGGTTCTCCGAGGTCAGCGTCCTGTCCTTCTCCACGTTGCGCAGGGCCCGATATGCCAACGGCGGCAGCAATGCGCACAACAGCGCCATCAGCGGGATAAACTCCCAACGCCCCAAGAGCAGGACCACGTAGACGAAGGCCGCGACAACGAACACGAGCGTCGCCAAGGCCGCCATGGCCGCACGCGATTGGGCATGCGAAGCGCTGGTGCGGATGACCAGCACCGTTCCCACCGCGATGAGCACGGCGAACGCTATGAGAGTCGGCAAAGCCCCTTGCATGTTCTTCCTCGGTCACGCGCCCCGAGGATGTTGATGGTGCGGATGGGCAGCGAAACGCAGACACGGTTTTTCTTCGTAGGGGGAATTATAACCCGTCCGCGCCCTGCGCTATACTAAGTTGTCGTTTCACCACAACAGATAAGGACATGCCGTGACAAGTCAGGAGCCTCTGAACGGGTTTACGGGTTTCAACAGGAAAAACACCAACTTCCAGTACTCGCGCGCCTTCGAAGAGGCGAAGTCCGCGGGCAAAAAGCCCCTCGAGCAGGAGCGGATAGACGCCATCGAGGAGACTGACCGTCGTTGGGCGTGGATGGAAATCGACCTCTCGGCCATCCGCCACAACATTCTGGAGGCACGTCGGCGTATGCGTCCGGGCAGCCAGCTGTGCGCGGTGGTGAAGGCCGACGCCTACGGGCACGGAGCGGAACGCGTCGCGCGCACGGCGCTGAATGCGGGTGCGGAAATGCTCGCGGTCGCCACAGTGGACGAGGCGGTGGAGCTGCGCCGGGCGGGCATCAGCGCCTACATCCTGCTGCTTTCCGAGCCTCCGATCGGCGCGATCGACCTGCTGCTGGGCTATCAGATCGTGCCGAGCATCTACACGGTCGAATTCGCCTTGGCCTACGCCGAGACGGCGGATCTGCACGGGTTGCGCGCACCGTACCATCTGGCGGTGAACACCGGGATGAACCGCATCGGCGTCCGCGCCGAGGATATCGTCGAGTTCCTCCGTCAGGTCAACTTCCACCGGGCGCTGGATCTGCAGGGGACCTTCACCCACTTCGCCACTGCGGATTGCCCGGAGAACCTCGACTTCAACATCCAGGTCAACCGCTTCACCGAGACCATCAACGCCATGCGCACCGCCGGCATCGACCCGGGTATCGTGCACGCGGCCAACAGCGCCGCCCTCCTGCGCTACCCCGAGGTGCATTTCGACATGTGCCGCCTGGGCATTTCCCTGTACGGCTTCCACCCCTGCGAGGAGACGCGCCATCTGGTGAACTTGGAGCCGGCCATGAAGGTGCTCGCCCGCGTGACGGACTGCAAGACGGTCCCGATGAGCGAGGGGGTAAGTTACGGGCTGAATTACCGCAGCCCGGGGAGCGTGAAGATCTGCACCGTGCCCCTAGGTTATGCCGACGGGCTGAATCGTGCGCTCTCCGGCCGCGTGAACTTCATCTTGGACGGCCAATACTGCCGCCAGGTGGGCAACATCTGCATGGACCAGTGCATGTTCGAAGTGGACCTGCGCACCTACGGAACGCGTCAAAGGCTGAACCCGCAGATCGGGGACCTCGTAACCATCGTGGGGAAGCAGGGCGACGCCGTAACGACCATCACCGAGATGGCCTATACCCTGCATTCCATCGAACACGAGATCTGCATCGCCTTCAGCCATCGGCTGCCCCGTCTCTACGTGTAGGGCGACGCGGGGGCCTGCCGCAATCCGTCGCTTGAGCCTGCGCGGAGGAGGGCGTGCAAGAGCCTACCCCTCCGGCCGCTCCGGCCTCCGGCCCCCCCGGCCCCGGCCCTCCGCCCTCTGGCCCCCGCACGCGAAAGGAAACGCCATGTCCGCACCCAAGATTCCCCTCGACGACCTGCGCGTCTACTGCGAGGACTGCCGTGCCTGCCCGCTTTGGGAGGGCCGCACCAACCTGGTCTTCGGCGTGGGCAACCCCGAGGCTCGCGTGCTCATAGTGGGCGAAGCCCCGGGCAAAAACGAAGACCTGCAGGGCGAGCCGTTCGTGGGCAAGGCGGGCCAGAGCCTCAACCGCCTGCTGTCCCTAGCGGGGCTCGAGCGCGACGATGTCTACATCGCCAACGTGCTCAAGTGCCGGCCGCCTTCGAACCGCAACCCGCGTCCCGAGGAGATTCAGGCCTGCACTCCCTTTTTGCGCGAGCAGACCCGCACCATCGACCCCGAATACATCGTCACCCTGGGAAACTTCTCCACGAAGTTCATACTGAAGACGGAAGTGGGCATCACGCGCCTGCATGGCAAGCTGCAGAGCGCCGGCAAATTCAAGGTCTTCCCCATCTTCCATCCGGCCGCCGCCATCTACGACCGCTCGAAGATGGCGGCCCTCGAAGACGACTTCGCCACGCTCGGCAAGCTCCTAAGCGGCGAGATCCAGCTATGAATGCGCTGGCCTACCATCCGCGGGACACCCCGCTGTACAAGCTGGATGCGCGGGCAAAGATCCTGGGCGTGCTGGCCTATTCGATCGCGCTTCTGTGCGTGCGCTCCTGGTGGGCTCTGGGCCTGCTCGCCGCCCTGTTCGCTCTGGCCGCCGCACTGGGCAGGCTTCCCGTGGCGCGTGCTTTGCGACAGCTTGCCCCGCTGGGCCTGATTCTGCTGTTCACCGTTTTCGCTCCGGCTTTCCCCGAGGGAGCCTTCTCGGGTGATGGGCTGCTCGCGGGCTGCGCAGGCGCCGCGCGAATCTCTCTCTTGCTCCTGGCATCTCTCGTCGTTACGGGCACGACCTCCTCCGAGGACCTCGCCCGAGCGCTGAACAGCCTGCTCGCGCCGCTCGGACGCTTGGGCTTCCCCGCTCGCGACACGGCCACCGCCGCCTCTATCGCCCTGTGCTTCATCCCCGTCATCATCGACGAGTATCGCCTGATCCACGACGCGCAGCTCTCGCGCGGGGCGCACCTGGGCAGCGGAGGACCCGTGCGGCGCATCCGAGCCTGGGCGGGCATCTTCACGCCTCTGCTGGTAAACCTGTTTCGCCGTGCAGACCGCCTCGCAACCGCACTGGACGCCCGCTGCTACCGCTGAGCACCCGCGTGCGCGGGCACGCTCCAAGTGCCCTAGTGGCCTTCGCCTGCCATCATCGATATGGCGTGCGGGAGCATGGGGATGATCCCATCCCAGTTCTCTCGCGCGGCTTTCACGCTGCCGGGCAGATTCACGACCAAGTGCCTTCCGCGCTGCATGCAGAGGGCCCGCGAGAGGGCGGCATGCGGCGTGATGCGCAGGCTGTACGCGCGCATGGCCTCCGCGATGCCGGGCACGTTGCGCTCGCACACCATCTGCGTCGCCTCCGGCGTCACGTCGCGCAGAGAAAGTCCGCTTCCCCCACATGTCAGCACCACATCGGCGTCCAGCTCGTCGGTCGCGCGGACGATGGCCCGAGCGATCGCATCCTTGTCGTCGGGCACGACCACGCGGTCAATCGGCTGCCAACCCTCGTGACGGATAAGCTCCTCGAGCACGGCGCCGGCTGCATCCTCCTCGAGCGAACGCGTGTCGCTGCAGGTGACGATGGCAATGAGCGGGATGTGCTTCTCGGGCGCCTTCCCGTGGGCCATATCGTGCGCATGCGCCTGGGCCAGGGCGGCCTTCAAGTCCTCCATCACAGCACCACGTCCTCCGGAATATCGACGATAAGACAGTCCACGATGTCGCCCGCCTTCTTGTCCCCCAGACCCTCCGGCAGGATGGCCAGGCAGTTCATACGCTGAATAGGCCCGAACAAGCCGCTGCTCTGGTTCTTGGCCGGAATGGCGATGTAGCCTCGCTCGTCCTTCTCCAGCGTACTGCGCAGATAGATGCGCCGCGGGTCCTTCTTCTTCATGTCCTTCGACAGACGGGCCTGCACCTGGACATGTTCGAACCGGCTGAAGCCCTGCATCTTGCGAAGCGCGGGGCGAACGAGCATCTGAAAGCCGGTGTAGGCGGCAGCCGGATTGCCCGGAAGGCCGAAGACGGGAACGCCGTTCACCAGCCCGAAGGTCTGGGCCTTGCCCGGGCGCATGTTCACCGTGGCCATGAACAGCTCGCCCCTATCGCTTACCGCCTTTTTGATGAAGTCGTAGTCGCCGTTGGCGGCGCCGCCCGTGGTCAGCACGAAGTCGCAATCTCGCGTCGCTTCCTCGACCGCCTGGCAGAGCGCCTCGTAGGTGTCCTTCACTATCGGCTTCACGTCCGCGATGCCGCCGGCCTCGTGCACGCAGGCGGCCATGGCGTAGCTGTTCGAGTTGCGGATCTTGCCGGGGGCGGGTTTCTGCGAAGGCGGCACGAGCTCGCTGCCCGTGGCTATCACCGCGACGCGCGGACGACGGTAAACGGGCACCTGCATCACGCCGCAGCTGGCCAGGAACCCGACGCCCGCCGCGCCTATGACCTCGCCCGCAGCGACTATCGTCTCGCCGGCTTTGGCTTCCTCCCCCGCATCGCGAATGTTGTCGTGCGGCTTGACGGGTGCGCTGAACTCCACGAGGCTGCCCGTGCGACCGTCGCCTTCGCGCACGCCGACGACCTCGTACTTCACCACGGCATCAGCCGTCTCGGGAAGCGGTGCGCCCGTCATTATGCGCACGCACTCGCCTTGCCCGATGGGCCCCTCGAAGACCTCGCCCGCGGCCTCTTCGCCGATGACGCGCAGAGCGACCGGGGACTGCTCGGTCGCATCCTGGATTTGCTCCGCACGCAGGGCGAAACCGTCCATGGCGGAGTGCGCGAACGGGGCGATGTCGATGTCGCTGGCCAGAGGTGCCGCGGCAACGCGTCCGACGGCCTCGAGCAGGGGCACGCTTTCGGGCTCGAGCGCTTCGACGTGCGAGAGGACGAGCTCACGCGCGTCCTCGGGGGAAATCATCTCTTTCAAGTGACGCTCCTCGGTCGGGGGATGGGAAACGCGGCTATTATACCCCCAGCGACAGCAGGCCCGCGACGGCGTACGTCGCGGGCCTGCCGTTCAGGCGGGATGCTCCGGGGCTATTCGGCCTTCTCCTCGGCTTCAGCAGCCTCATCGGCGGCGGACGCGGACTCGGGCTCGGCGGCCTCGGCCTCGTCGACGGTGGCTTCCGCCTCCGCTTCGGCTTCGGGCTCCGCCTCCGCAGCAGCCTCGTCGGCTTCCGCCTCCGCTTCCACTTCCTCGGCTTCGGCTTCGATCTCCTCCACCTCGGGCTCGGCCTTCTTCGCGGCCTTCTTGGGCGCCGGCTTCTCGGCGGACTCGGACTTCTTGGCCGCCTTGCGCACGGGCTCGGTCACGAGCTCCATGATGACCATGGGAGCATTGTCGCCCTTGCGATAACCCAGCTTCATGATGCGGGTGTAGCCGCCGTTACGGTCGGCGAACTGCCCCTGCGCCACGCGCTCGAAGACCTCGCGCACGATTTCCTTGTCGTTGAGCCAGGCAATGGCCAGACGACGGCTGTGCAGGTCGCCACGCTTCGCCCAGGTGATGATACGGTCCACGTCGGGACGGATTTCCTTGGCGCGGGCCTCGACCGTCTTGATGCGGTCGTTCAGGAACAGAGCCTGAACCAGGCTGCGACGCATGGCCTTGGTGTGGCTGGCATCGGTGCCGAGCTTGCGCCCTTTCTTGTAGTGTCTCATTGTACGATTCTCCTATTGCTTCAGGTTGAGGTCCATCGAGATGAGCTTGTCCTTCACTTCTTCGATGGACTTCGCACCGAAGTTGCGAATGTTGAGCAGGTCGTTCTCGGAATAGTCGACCAGCTGGCGGACGCTGTGGATGCCGGCGCGCTTCAGGCAGTTGTAGGAGCGGACGGAAAGGTCCAGGTCCTCGATCTGCTTGTCGAGCTCGGCGTTGGTCTCCTCGCCTTCGGGAGCGAAGATCGAAGGGGCCTCGACCTCTTCCTCTTCGTCGCTCTCGACCAGCGAGAGAAACGCGCCCATGTACTGATTGATGATGTTGGCCGCCTGGCACACGGCATCGGTCGGGGTGAGGGCACCGTTGGTCTCCACCTCGAGCACGAGCTTGTCGTAGTCGGTGCTCTGGCCCACGCGCGTGTCGCTGATATGCATGGCGCAGCGCTTCACGGGGGAGAAGAGCGAATCGACATGAATGATGCCGATAGGGTCCTCCGAGCGCTTGTTCTTATCGGCCACGCGATAGCCGCGACCCACGCCTATGCGCACCGTCATATCGAGCTGGCCGCCGTCGGCAACCGTCGCGATGACATGCTCGGGGTTGACGAGCGTGAACTCCGTGGGCACCTCGAGGTCGGCACCCGTGACCGTGCAGGGGCCCTCTGCGGACACATGCGCGGTGGCTTCGGCGACGTCGTCGTTCAGCGGGCTGAAAACCAGGCCCTTGATGTTGAGGACGATGTCGGTGATGTCCTCGATAACGCCTTCCGCGGTGGTGAACTCGTGCTGCACGCCATCGATCTGGATGGCGGTGGCCGCGGCGCCGTCGAGCGAATTCAGCAGCACACGGCGCATGGAGTTGCCCAACGTGTTGCCATAACCACGCTCGAGGGGCTCGACGATGAAGCGGGTGACGCTCTCGTTGACTTCTTCGGTGGTGATCGTAGGCCTCATGAACTCTGTCATATGGCGTAAGCCTCCTTAAGACCGCTTGGATTTACTTGGAGTAAAGTTCGACGATGAGCTGTTCGTTGATGTCCAAATCAATCTGATCGCGAGTCGGGAGGGCAAGCACGCTACCCTGAAGCTTCTCGATGTCCACTTCCAGCCAAGCCGGAACCTGCACGCGCTCGTTGGATACCAAGGCGCTCTTGATGACGAGCAGGTCCTTGGCCTTGGGGGCCACGGCGACGAGATCGCCGGGACGCACGCGGTAGCTGGGGATGTCCACGCGGCGGCCGTTCACGGTAATATGCCCGTGGGTGACCGTCTGACGGGCCTCCTTACGCGTGCGGGCGAAGCCCAGACGGAACACGATGCTGTCCAGACGGCTTTCCAGGATGGCCATCAGGTTCTCGCCGGTGATGCCGGGCATGCTCTTGGCGCGGCGGAAGTAGCCGCGAAACTGCCTTTCCTGTACGCCGTAGATGAACTTGGCCTTCTGCTTCTCGCGAAGCTGCATGCCGTATTCGGATTCCTTGCGGCGGCGCTTGGGCTGGCGCTTCGACTCCTTACCGGAGTAGCCGAGCACGACGGGATCGATGCCCAGCTGCCTGCAACGCTTCAGAACCGGAGTTCTGTTCACTGCCATATCTTCTCAGTCCTTTCGATTAGACGCGACGACGCTTGCGCTGACGGCAACCGTTGTGCGGGATGGGCGTGCAATCCTGAATGCTGGAGACTTCCAGACCGGCCGACTGGAGGCTGCGGATGGCGGTCTCGCGGCCGCTGCCCGGGCCCTTCACGTAGACGGCGACCTTCTTCAGGCCGTGCTCCATGGCGGTCTTCGCAGCAGCTTCGGCAGCCATCTGAGCGGCGAAGGGGGTGGACTTGCGAGAACCCTTGAACCCAACGGTGCCGGCGGACTGCCAGGAGATCACGTTGCCCGCAGGATCGGTGATGCTGACGATGGTGTTGTTGAACGTCGACTTGATATGGGCGGCGCCAACGGTGATGTTCTTGCGTTCGGAACGCTTGATGCGCGCGCGAACGTTTTTCTTCTGAGCCACTTGAACCCCTCTACTTGTTCTTCTTGCCGCCGATTTGCTTACGCGGACCCTTACGGGTGCGTGCGTTCGTGTGCGTGCGCTGTCCGCGGACGGGCAGGCCGCGACGATGACGCAGACCGCGATAGCAGCCGATCTCCATGAGGCGCTTCACGTTCTGGGAAACCTCGCGATGCAGGTCGCCCTCGACGGTGAGGTTCGCGTTGATGTAATCGCGAATCTTGCCGAGTTCCTCTTCGGTGAGATCGTCGGTGCGGGTGTCCGGGTTCACGCCGGTCTCCGCGAGAATCTTCTTGGAGGTGGACAGGCCGATGCCGTAGATATAGGTCAAGCCGATCTCGATGCGCTTGCCGCGAGGGAGGTCGACACCAACAAGACGTGCCATACTCGAAAACTCCTCTTCCCTAGCCCTGACGCTGCTTGTGGCGCGGGTTCTCGCAGATGACGAGGACCTTGCCGTGGCGTCGGATGATCTTGCACTTGTCGCACATTCTCTTGACCGAAGGACGTACCTTCATATCAATCTTCCTTTCGGTATGTGTTCCGTTTTATCTTCACGCCCAGCCGCAGGCGGTTGTTTTCGGCTGCTTACTTGAAGCGATAGGTGATGCGCCCGCGATCGAGGTCGTAGACGGAAAGCTCCACGGTCACCTTGTCGCCCGGCAGAATCTTGATGTAATGCATGCGCATCTTGCCGGAAATGTGAGCCAGGATCTTGTGCCCGTTCTCGAGCTCCACCTGAAACATCGCGTTCGGCAGAGCCTCGAGCACCGTGCCCTCCAGCTCGATGACGTCTTCTTTGCTCAAAATGTGCCTCCTTGTGCACCTTTGCTTCGAAGGAGGCCGGCACGCGAAGCCGCCAAGAGCAGAAATGACGCTGCGCGCGTCAATTGGGCGAACCCCCTGGGGCTTCGCATCGGGCGGTCGAACGGCGCCCAGCACTCTTGGCGGATTCGGGGGAGAAGCGCTTACCCGATGTACCATCCGCTCTTCGAAAAACGAGGGGGGCGCAAGTCGTCGGCCGTAAGGCCGCAGACGCACGACTTCCTCGAATCGCTTCGGCTGACTATTCTAACTGCGTCGGGGGGTCTCCATTAAAACTCCGTTTTCGCACGTCGGCCAGACGCATGCGGCGGGGCGGGGCGGCGTTAACGTAGGCAGGTGGCGGTTTCTGCAGGTGCATAGGCGCGGCATGACCAAGGGCGCCGTCTCATCTCCACCCCGCCGCCCTGACGACCTTCCTGCGGGTGACCTTCTCCTTATTATTCAAGGCTGTCCCTGTATTCCGAAAGAAGCTTCTCGTTTGCCTTTTCGTAGTCATTGAATTGGGCCTTGACCTTGTCTTGGTTCGTCTCGTAGCCCTGATACCAAGATCGCGATTCGAAGTAGGCCCGCTCCTCCTCGTTCTTCTGGAAGATGTATCCGTGGCGTGCGTATATCTCGTTGATGGCCCTCTGCGCCCAGAATTTGCTCATTCCGTTTAGCTCGGAGCGCCTCAGGTACCTGTCGCTGCTATCGGGGAAGACGAAATCCGTATACGCTGTGCCGCCCGTCGAGCCGCTGCCCACGCTCGCCTGCTCGTTCCATTTCGCATAGAAGATTATGGTCGCCGGGTCGGCGTCGCTGACGGTGTAGGGGAACTCGACGGCGCTCCGATAATCGCTATCGCGGTACCATCCGCCGAAGTCGTAGCCGGATTTCACAGGATCGGTAGGCGATACGATGGTGTCTCCGGCCTTCGCCTCGGTTTGCCCGTAGGTAGTTTGCGCGCCCGAAGCCTCGAACACGATTTTGTGGGTTTCGGTGGTCGAGGAATTGGCGGAGACGTTCACCTGCTGGGGATTCGAAGGGCCGGCGTTTAAATTCCCCCCGAGGCCCAGGGCGAACACCGCGATGGCCGCGATAACCGCTACGACGGCGACGATCGCGATAACGATAATCGCTGTGCGGCTGTTCTTGCCTGCGGTTCCATTGCTTGTCCGCGAATAGGCTTGCGGCTGAGAGGAATAGCCTCCTGCAGGCCGGGCGGGGATCTGCGCAGGCGCTTGGGCCTGCATTTTCGCCGTCTGCTGCACCGCGTAGCCGGCCGAGGGCGCTTCCTGTGCGTCGTCTTCGCCAATCGGCTTGCCGCAATACACGCAAAAGGCGGCATCGTCTTCGTTTGGTTTCCCGCAGTACGTGCAGAACATAGTTCCCATCCTCTCTCGTGTTGAGGCTTTTGCCTTATGCGGCACCCTGCCATTATGCCACGAGCTGCGGAAACATAGTCGTGCAACATTGTTTTCGAACTGCCCGCGGTAGCCTCGTTCCTCCTCTGGGCTCGGCATATCGCCCGCTTCCCCAAATAATAATGAGACCGCGGGGTTTGCCCTCATTCCGGCAAGGGCCAGAACGGCATTGACCCCGTCGAACCCCATCGTTAGAATACGCAAATGCGCGAAGGCGCCGAGGGCCCTTAGCTCAGCTGGCAGAGCAGGGGACTTTTAATCCCAAGGTCGGGGGTTCGAGCCCCCCAGGGCCCACCACTAAAACAGCAGGTCGACCGCTCTTTCGGTCGGCCTGCTCTCTTTTGCCCTCGCCCGCGCCGCAGCCACCCGCCCGCAGGGCCTGTTCCCTCGGTTCGGGACGTCCGCAGCGTCCGCAACCCGCAGCGCCTGCAGCGCCGGCGCTTGCTATAATTCTCGGATCGCATCAAGAGCTCGCTTCAAGGAAAGACGCAGAAACCACCGGGGCATGAGGACCTTCGCACGCAGACATACCGAAAGCCTCACGCTGGGCGCCGCTTTCGCCTTCCCCGCCTTCACCATGCTGGCCGTGCTCGCCGCCGACGGCGTCGCCCCTTTCGGCCCCAACACCGTCTTCAACTCCGACTGCGCCAACATCTACAGCCTGTACTTGGCCCACTTGCACGACATGGTTCTCGGCGGCGAGGGCGTCTTCTGGAGCTGGAACATCGGCATGGGCTACAGCATCTACCCCTACCTCTTCACCAACCTCTCCTCCCCGCTCAACCTCATCATCCTGCTCTTCCCCGAAGAAGCGCTCTCCGAGGCGCTCCTGCTCGTCCAACTGCTGCGCATCGGGCTTATGGGGCTCGCCTGCGCGTGGTACCTGCGCAAGCACGAGATGAAACCCGCAGCCGCCATCCTGCTGGGCGGCGCTTACGCTCTCAGCGCTTGGACGGTGTGCTACTTCCAATTCGTCATGTGGCTCGACGTCGTCATCATCCTGCCGTTCATGGTCTACGCCGCCGAGCACATGGCCCGCACGCGCTCGATCCTCAGCCTGCCGCTGCTGGGGCTTATGGTGCTCGCGTTTTGGTGCGATTACTACCACGGGTACATGATGGCCCTGTTCATAGCGCTCTACTTGGTGTGGTACACGGTGGGCGAGTTGCGCCAGGGCCCGAAGGAGGTCTTGGTAAACCTCCTGAAACTCCTGCTCATCGGCGCGTTCACGTTCCTCATCCTCGGCGTGGAGCTCATCGGGGTCATCATCGCCAACGTAAGCAGCGGGGAGTTCGTGAACCTCTCGCTAGAGCCGTACTTCGGCTTCGTGGATATAACCTATCCGCTCTACTTCGGCAGCTACGACGTCTACTTCCCCATGGGGCGTCCGCAGCTGTATTGCGGACTGTTCGTCGTGCTGCTGGGAGGGCTCTACTTCGCCAATCGGCTCATCACGCGTCGGGAGCGCGTCTGCTCCGGCACCATGCTGGCGGCGCTCTTCGCGGGCCTCGTGCTGGCGCCGCTCTATTACGCCTGGCACCTGTTCGACCAGCCCGATTGGTTCGAGGGACGGCAAACGTTTCTGATCATCTTCTTCCTCGTAGTGTTGGCGTCGCGGGAAATGGAGAAGCTGCGGGGAAGCACGCGGCGGCACGTCGCAATCTGCACCGTCGCCGCTTTGGCGGTGCTGGTCGTAGACACCCTGGTCTGCAATGCGCTGCCTGCGGAAAACGTGCACGAGTTCGCCTTGGGGCCCCTCGTCATCGAGTACTCGCGCCATAAGATGGTATGGCCGCTGGTGGTGGCGAACGTGGCCCTGATAGCGGCGTATTGCGCCCTGTTCTGGCATGTCGCGGGGCAGTGCCGCCCCGCGGACGCCCCTCCGTCGCAGCGTCCGAAACTCATCAGAGCCCGCACGGCTCTGATGGTGGCCTGCTTCGCGGAGCTGGCGATAAGCGCCTTCGTCCTCAACGGCATCGTCTGCCGCGCCGAGCCTTACGCCGCCGTGGACGATTTCGAGACCAAGCAGGCGGCCGTCTCCGCGACCGTAAACGGCCTGGGCGCGGGAACGGAGAGTCCCTACCGCGTGGAAAAGCTGTTCTCCTACCGCGAAAACGACGCTGTGGCCTGCGGCTATAAAGGCATCTCGGTCTTCGGGACCGAATTCGACGTGGGCACGCACCGCACCCTGAAGTCGCTCGGCGTGCTGGCCTCCATGAAGATCGCCCGCTACTCCGGCACCACGCCCGTCACCGATTCCCTGCTGGGCATCCGCTACATCTTGGCGGACCCCGACGAGGTCTTCGATCGCAACTCGGTCGAGCTCGATTCCTCCTACCAACGTGCCCTCTACCGCTTCCTCGGCAGGCAAAACGGCCTGTCGGTCTACGAGAACGAGCAAGCGCTGCCCCTGGCCTACCTGGTGAACGCCGATTTGGCGAACTTGGACCTCAACGCGCTACCCAACGTCTTCGAGAGACAAAACGAGCTGGTGAAGACCGCATTCGGCACAGACGAGAACTGCTTCGTCGCGCTCGACGCGCCGCAGGAGAGCGCCTTCGGCCTCGAGGTCCTTCACAACGCCGACGGCACCATCACCCTCACGCGCACGAACCAGTCAGCTGGATCGGGCGACGCTGCCGACGGCTCCGACAACGACGCCTCCGACTCCGCCGCAAACCCCGCCTCCGACGCCGCCAACCCCGCCTCCGATGCCGCACCCACGGCGACCGCCTACGTGGACTTCACGGTAAACGCACCCTCCTCCAGCCGCGTCTTCGCCTATTGCGCGGAAAACGCCCCCACCGGTGGCGTCCTGTTCGAGAATGCCGACGAGTACGACGTCCCCGAAAGCAACGCCTTCGCCCTCAAACGCGACTACCCGCGCATCGTCGAGCTGGTCGAAGAAGACGACCGCTACGTGTTCCGCATCGAACTCGACCAGGACTTCGAAGACGAAAGCATCACGCTGCCCGAGCCCGTCTTCTACCGTCTCGACGAGAGGGCCTTCACGCGCAGCTTCGCGCAAGCGCAAGCCCAAACCCAGTCGCAAGCCCAGCTCCAGGACCGAGCGCAGACTCGAACCCAAGCCCAGGCTCAATCCAGCGCCATAACCGAGCTCTCCTCGAACCACGTGACCGTGCAGGTGGACGCCCGGCAGGACCAGATGCTCTTCCTGACCACCTCGGGCAACGACGGCTGGAGCGCCACGGTAAACGGGCAGCCCGCGGAAATAGAGCATGTGCTGGAGGGCTTCGCGGGCATCCGCGTGCCCGAGGGGGAAAGCACCGTGGAGCTGACCTACACGCTGCCCGGGTGGGACCTGGGCGTGAAGCTGACGATAGCGGGCCTGATCTTACTCGCCCTCTGGCAAACAGTCGCCGTGCTCCTGGGCCGCCGCCAGGGCCGCCGCCGCGCGAAACCCGCAGGCTACGAGAGCGAGTCGTAGCGCTCCCGCGTCAGGTAGATCGGCCGGCGCTTCACCTCCAGATACTCGCGCGCCATGTACTCGCCCATGATGCCCAGGACCAGCAGCTGGAGCCCCCCGAAGAGCAGGATCAGGCACACGAGCGTGGGATAGCCGGGAATGGCTATGCCGCGAATGAGGTAATCCACCACCAGCACGTAGAGCAGGTACAGGAAAGCGGCCACGAAAGAGATGCCGCCGATCCACTTCGCCATCTTCAGCGGCCAGGTGGTGAAGGACAGGATTCCGTCCATGGCGTATTTCATCAGCCGGGGGAACGACCAGGTGCTCTTCCCTTCGTGACGCTGGCGCACGGTGTAGGGCATCGCGTGCATCTTGAAGCCCACCCACGAGAAGAGGCCCTTCGAGAAGCGAAGGTACTCGGGCATCTGCAACAGCGCGTCGGCCACGATGCGGCGGAAGACGCGGAAGTCGCTCATGTTCGGCGGCAGAGATATCTCGTCCGCCGTGGCGTTGAAGGTGCGGTAGAACACCCGCTTGAACCATCCGAGCAAGGCACCTTCCCGCCGTTGCTCCTGGTAGGCGGCCACCATATCGCAATCCGAATGATCCTGCAGGTACCGGTACATCTCCAGGGCGATGGCGGGATCCTGCTGCAGGTCCGCGTCGATGATGCCCAGGCAGGCCCCGCGAGCATTCTGCAGGCCGGCGTAGATGGCGCTCTCCTTGCCGAAGTTCCGCGAGAAGCTGATGACCTGCACCGCCCTGTCCCCCGCAGGCGCATCCTCCCCGGTCCGCTCGCAAAGGGATTTCAGCGCCTCGAGCGTCCCATCGGCGCTGCCGTCGTCTATGAACACGAGCTCGTAGCGCACGCCCGTCCCGTCGAGCGTCTTGCGCGCGAGGTCGTAGAAGGGCAGGATGTTGCCCTGCTCGTTATAGCAGGGAACTATGAGCGAAAGGTCGAATGCGTCCACGATCGGCTTCCTCGGCGACGGCAATGCTAAACTCTCGAAAGTATAGTTTGACGAAGGAGGAACGGGCAAGTGAGAATCATCTACCACGCAGATGATTACGGGATCGCGCCTCGGCAATCGCAACGCATCCTGGCCGCTTCGACGGCCTGCGGCGGGGAAGGCGCCCTGAACAGCCTCTCGTTTCTGGTAAACACGCCGTCGTTTTCGGAATGCGCCAACATGATAGAGCCCTACCTGGACGTGCTCGACATGAACCTGCACGTGAACCTGGTCGAGGGCGGCTGCGTGGCCAACCCAGCCGAGATTCCCCTCCTCGTGGACGAAAACGGGCTGTTCAACCGCAGCTTCGCCAATCTCTTCCTCGCCTTCTCCCGCCACGACGAGACCTCCGACGAGCTCGCCCGGCAGGTGCAGCGCGAGATCCGCGCCCAGCTCGTGCGCTACACGACGCGCTTTCCCCGGATGAAGGACCATCTGCGCGTAGACAGCCATCAGCACTTCCACCTTATTCCCCGCGTCTACCAGGCGCTCTGGGCCGCCGTCGAAGACCTCGGCTGCCACGTGGACTTCCTGCGTGTCCCCGCCGAGCCCCTGGCCCCCTTCATCCGCACTCCGGGGATCTTAGCGAAGATCCCGGCCGTCAATCTGGTGAAGAGGGGGGTGCTGAACCGCTCCTGGCGCCGCGATCGCGACATCTTCCCCATTCCGCCCGAGCAGACGGCCGTGTTCTGCGGCATCAACTTCAGCGGGCACATGACCTACGAGCGCGTGAGCGCCGTCCTGCCGGCCTTCGAGGAATATGCGCAGGCGTGCAACATGGACCTGGAACTGCTCTTCCACCCCGGCGGACTCGCCCCCGAAGAGCCCGTCCCGAACCCCCTCTTGAAGGATTTCGAGCGCTTCTATCGCAGCCCCCTGCGCGAAGAGGAGGCACGTGCGCTTTTGCTCTTGGGCTAGCAGCGGCAAGGACCGGAATCGGGTGCTAACGGACCCGTTCGAACGCCCCGTCGAATCGCGTGCTCGCCCGCGCGCCGCCGCCGGCCCGCCACCGCCGTCTTTTTTTTCGGCGTTTCCGCAGACGAGAAGCTGTTCTAGTAGTTGAAATTTCGTCCAAAACGGCGATAATCGAAAAAATAGCGTGTCCACGTGAACTTTGCTGCGCCCAAATGCGGTGCTAGCACCCTAACGCAGGACCATGCTAGCACGTTTTCGGGAAAGGTCGAACGGACGTGAGATCGACGAGGGACATATGCCGCAAGCTGGCGGAGCAACGGGGCATCTCCATGCCGCTCGCGTTGCTGCTGTTCCTCATCTGCGCCCTGCTCACGTCGGTCGTCATCGCCGCGGGGACTGCGGCCGTGGGCCGCTCGAGCAATCTGTCCGCGGGCGATCAGCGCTACTACAGCGTGGTCTCCGCCGCCGAGCTCGTGCAAAGCACCTTCGACGAAACCCGAGTGAACATCTCCTGCACGCAGGTGAAGCAATTCACCAGGCAGACCTCCTACACCGAAAGCGGCGTGACCCGCGGCAGCTCGACGGACACGGTGGAGCAGACCACGCTCTTCGTGAACGGCACGCAGATCGCTACCGCATCCGGCGACGGCACCCTGCCCATAAGCCTGAACGGCCTCACGCTGCCGGAGCGCAGCGCCGTGTGCCTGCTGCTCGGCTCCGCCGGCGGCACGGCAAGCGCAAGCGAGCTCTGGAGCCGGATGGCGACGGGGCTAGCCGGCGGCTCGGGCGTCGAGCTCGGCGAGTTCGACCTCACGCACACCATCTCCTCCGCCCCCGCCGGCATAGACAAGACCGCGCTCCAGAACGCCCTCGAGGTGAAGATCACGGAGTGGACGCTCGAGGACGGCGGGCTGCAGCTCCAATTCGACTCCGCGCATGCCTCCGAGCAAGACGACTTCTCTTCCCTCACGCTGCTCTGCGGCTCGGATTTCGTCACTTCCGAATCCACCGAGGAGAACCGCGCGACGCCTGTGGACGTCCCCGCCGATTCCGGCTACCTGCGCACCGAGACCACCACGGTCACGACCACGCGCAACGCCGACGTGTCGTGGACGAGCACCAGCCTGCAGAAGACGGGGGGCTCGGCATGATTCCCCCGTTCGGACCCGCACCCACGAACACCCCCGCGCCCACACCCAAACGCGCATTCGGGAAGCTCCGCCAGGGCCTCCACGCGAAGAGTCGCGTGGGTCTCGCCGTGCGCGGCGAGACCCTCACCGAGGTGCTTGCGAGCATCGTCATAAGCGGGCTCGCCATCCTCATGCTGGCGATGGTCATCTCCGCGGCGTCGAGCATGATAGACAACAGCCGCACGGCCATGGCCGACTACTACGACCAGAACAACCAGACCGTCGAGCACGGGGGCGAGACGGGCTCGGGCAGCGTCACGCTCACCGACACGACCGGAGGCACCGTCGGCCTTGGAGACGGCTCCTCCACAAACGTCACCTACTCCATCGGCGAAACGCTCGCCAACGGCTCGGCCGTAACCTCCTACGAGGAGGCTGACTAGCCATGGCACGCATGTCCAGCATATCGGCCAAGCGCTCGACCATCGCCGCGCCGGCCAAGCGCTTGGCCGCCGGCTTCACCCTCACCGAGACCCTTCTGGCACTCGCCATCCTCGTCATCATGGCCGGCATCGTGACCATGGGCATCCCCGTGGCATTCGACACCTACGCCAAATCCGTGGACACCTCCAACGCGCAGGTGCTGCTCAGCACCACGACCACCTCGCTGCGCGACGAGCTCGGCATGGCCACCGACGTCCAGACCTCGGGCGGCACGCTCTACTTCGTGTCGGGCGAGGGGTACTGGGCCTCCATCTCCAACGATGCCGCCCCGGGCGCGGGCAAGGGCCTCAAGAAGCACGTCTACAAGGGAGCCGATGCCGACTCCCTTACCGAGGAGACGTCGCAGAACCTCATCCCCGATGCCGCCATCACCGACACGCTCGGCATCTCCTGCTCGAGCATCGCCTACGCCGACGGCGTATTCACGGTGAAGGACCTGAAGGTCGAGAACGCGAAAGGCCAGACGCTCGCCAGTCAGGATGAATTCAAGATCCGCGCCATCATGCTGGAGGAGGGACGATGAACGAGACGAAATACGAAAACGAACGACGGACAAGCACCCCCCGCAGGCGCTCCACCTCCGGCTTCACGCTCACGGAACTGCTCGCGGTCATCGCCATCATCGGCATCGTATCCGCGCTCGCCTTCGCGACCATCATCCAGATTCACCGCAATGCGCAGCAAGCCGAGCTCGACGGCACGGCCAAGGAGATCTACATCGCCGCGCAGAACCACCTGACGGCGGCCGAGTCGCAGAACCTTCTCGAACGGAAAACCGGCAAGGGCGACAGCGCCTCGGCCGACGGAATCTACTACTTCGCCGTAGCGCCGCACGACGACCGCCTCGACCAGACGAAGGCCGCCGCGCGGACCAGCGTGCTCTACGAGATGCTGCCCTTCGGCTCCCTCGACGAGACAGTGCGCACCGAGGGCACCTACGTAATCGAATACGACTTGAAGAACGCCGCCGTGCTGGGCGTGTTCTACGTGAACCCGTCCATGAACACCTTCCCCTTCCCAGGGCCGAGCGGCTTCTCGTTCGCCTCGGGCGACGAGACGCTCCTGTTCGAGAACCCCGGCTACACGGGCGACGACAAGAAAGACGCCCGCCGGAGCTACGCCGGCGTTAACGGCACGGTCATGGTCGGCTACTACGGCGGAGACGGACTCGATGCCGCCTCGGGAGAGGCGCTCGAAGCGCCCAACCTCACGGTGGAGAACGCCGAACGGCTGATGGCCATCGTCGCCGACCCGAACCACGACCTGGGCCCGACCTCGACCGCCGCGCCCTCCCTCAACCTCGTCGTCACGGGCGTGACGAGCGGAAAGAGCAAGGTCATCCAGCTCGTGAAGAACGGCGCGGCGCAAAGCGGCAACGTTGCGGGAGGCTCGCGCCTGTTCGACAAGGTGGAAAGCAGCGACTCGCGCACCTTCTACGTCTACCTCGACGACGTGACGGAGGCGGGCGGGCACTTCGCCGACATCTTCGGGCCGAGCGGGCTCATCCCCGGCGAGGACGTGCAAGTCCAGGCCGTGGCCTTCAGCACCCAGGCGCTCACGAACGTCGCGCGGAGCCAGAAAGTGCAGCGCAACAGCCTGTTCGCGTCCCTCTCGGAAGGAACGGCCAAGATAGCGGACATCCGCCATCTGGAAAACCTCTCGACCGGCATCTCGAGCTTCTCCTACGATGACGTGTCCGTCCTCCCCGCGACCGATGCCGAACAGGAAGTCGACCTTTCGTGGACCGATTTCCGCAAGGCGATCGCCCTCAGCGTGCATCTAACGGACGCCCAGGTCGCGGCCATGTCCGACGAGGAAGTCGCAGCCGCTTCCAGCAACGCCGATGCGGTGAGGGTCTACGACGGCACTGGCAATCCCACGCCGGAGGGCACCTTCCTTTCGGCCACACCGGGCTATGCGCTCGACTACGACGGGCTCGACCACTGCATCTACGACATCTCCATCGACGCGAGCTCGGACACGGCGGGGCTTTTCGGCAGCATGGACGCAGGCAGCGTCCAGAACCTCGCGCTCGTGAACTTCAAGGTGAAAGCCCAGGCGGGCGACGCCGGTGCGCTCGCCGGCAGCGCCTGGGGCACCTCCCTCTCCAACCTCCTGGCCATCAACGGGCCGGCGAGCGGCGACGATGCCGCCTACGAGATCTCCGCATCGGGCACGGCCGGCGGGCTGGTGGGCACGCTCTCCGGCGGCAGCATGAACAACTGCACGGCAGCCCTCTACGTCCGCGCGGGCGATACCGCAGGCGGGCTAGCAGGCTCCGCATCCTCCGCCTCCATCGCGAACTGCTACTCTGGCGGCCACACTTCCGAGGGCTCCTACCGGGAAACCACCGACGCCGATGTGAAGGGCCGCATGAACGTAATCGCGGGCAGCACGGCCGGCGGCCTTGTGGGCGCGTCGGCGAGCACCGCGATAAAGGCGTGCTACTCGACCTGTTCGGCCTCGGGCTCGACCGCCGGCGGCCTTGCGGGCGCCGCTTCGGGAGGAAGCTTCGCGAACTGCTACGCCATAGGCCTGACGATGGGCGACACGGGACACGCGGGCGCCCTTGCAGGCATCTCCTCCGCCTCGCTGCAGGACTGCCGCTACCTGAAAACCGCGAACGAAGACCTACCCGTCGTCGGCTCGGGATCGGGTACGGCAACAGCCGCCGATGCGGACCTGGAGAGCTACGCGGCGTTCTTCGGCGGCTCCCACACAGCCTACCCCTACGACAGCGTCGTCATGTCGCGTTACCGGGGCGGCTACCCCTACCCCGTCGTGTCCGTGCTCGCCGACGAGCAGACGGCCGCTTCGCTGCCGGCCCATGCGCAGGCGCACTACGGCGACTGGCCGACAGTGGAAACCCTCGTCGTGAATGTGAGGGGTTAGCCATGCTAAACCGAAAGAACCCGACACTGCGTCGCGGCCAGCTCCGCAAGCACCGGATGCGCAAGCACGAGCTCGGGCGCAAGAGCATCTCCGTGCTGCTCGTCCTGGTACTCGCCACCATGAATTACTCCACGAGCTTCGCCGCGCCCCTCGGCACCGACGAGACGGAGGCCACGCAGAGCGCGACCAGCTCGAGCGTCTCCTCGTCTGCGACAGCGACTTCCACCTCCGCGGACGCAGGCTCGTCGGAGACGACCGGCTCTTCAGCCGATTCTTCCGGTACCGGCAGTTCCACTTCTTCCAGCCCGAAGTCCGCGAGCAAGACCTCCACCCTCAAAAAGACGGTGCGTTCCGCCGACGGCACTTCCTTCGCCGTAACCATCGCCTACGACGAGAAGGCCGGCATCCCCGATGGCGCCGAGCTTTCCGTCGTGGAGGTGAACAAGGCCCCAACCGCCGAGGAGAAAGCCGACCCCGCCTACAAGGACCGCCCGCTTCCCACCGAGCGCTTCATCAGCGCCCAAAACTACGACCAGCAGACGGCCGTCGCGGCGAAGGTCTTGAGCCTCAAGGCCGAGGAGAGCGTCTCGTACACGAAGTTCTTGGACCTGGCGATTTCCGCGAATGGCAAGACGGTGCAACCCACTTCCAACGTCGAAGTGACGATAGAGACGAACGCCGCGGACGCGCTTTCGGCCGACAAGCGCCAGGCGACCATGCTCGTCGCGAACGACACCCTGGCCCGCGATGCGTTGGCGCTCGAACAGAACCGCGTGACGAAGGACGGGAAGGCGCCGAAGTCCCTTGCGACCGAGGACCTTACCAACAAGATCGACAAGACGACGGGCAAGACGCCGGCCCAGAACAAGACGGCAAGGCTGCGCTTTATCACGCGCGACCTCGACGAAGTGGCCCTCGCCGGCATCGTGGAGCCGCAAGCCGACGTCTCCCAGGACGGCGCGGCGACCCCAGACGAACAGGCCAGCGTAACAGATACGGAGGACGCGATAGGCGATTCGCCGGAAACCGCCTCGCTCATCGATCGGCAAGCAGCTGAATCCGAGGAGTATGCCCCGGGCGCCTTCTCGCTCTATGCGATCGTACTCCGAGCGCAGGATGAAGACCTCTACACGATCACCTGGCAAGACGAAGACGGCACCGTGCTGGAGACCGACACCGCCGTCGAATACGGCACGCTGCCCACCTACGACGGCACGACGCCCTACCATCCCGGCACCGAGGAAACCTACACCTTCGTGGGCTGGACCCCCGAGGTGACCGAAGTCGTCGGCAATGCGACCTACACGGCCACCTTCACCACGGCCGCCGTCGAGCTGTTCGTGCGCGACGACAGCCCCACGAGCGACGTGCCCATCGAAGGAGCCGCCCTCACGCTGACCAACGACAGCACGGGCGTGGAAGTATGGAGCGGGACCACCACCTCCACCGGCAGGCTCTACATCTCGCGCGTGAACGAGGAATCCGCCGGCTGCGGCGGCGCGAAGTTCGCCGCGGGCAGCTCCTACACCCTTCGCCAGACGGCTACCGACCAGACGCACGTGGTCCCCAAGGGCTCGTGGACTTTCTCCGTCGGCTCCGACGGGTCCACCTTCACCGCAACCACGCACAAGGAAAGCCTCCTCGACAGGACGACGCTGGACATGCAGGGCCCCTACGGCATCCGCTTCTACGTGCCGAACGCCTCGGCAGCCTCGCTCACCTTCGACTACAACTACCCCGAGGGCGTGCCCGACCAGCCCGATAACGTGGTCGAATGGCTGGACACGCTGGGCTACGAAGTGCCCTATACCATCGCGCTGGTCGACCCCTCGCTCGACGACTACGAGTTCGTCGGCTGGCTGAACGAGAACAACGAGGCCTTCAAGCAGGGCGATGTGCTCGCGCTGAACACCATCAACAACAAGAACCATCGCCTGACCGCCGGCTGGCGCATCCCGCTGAACGTGAGCGCCTACACCTACTCCGGCAGCAGCTCCTCGACCGCCACGCTGGTAACGGGCAGCCAGGGCAGCTTAGTCCCGACTTCCGAGCAGGAGAAGACCTACGGCGAGGCCGATTTGGGCCGCGCCTACGCCGAGCAGAACAGCGCCGTGAACGCGCTCTACGACAACATGGAGCTCGGGTATGCGACCATCACCACCAGCTCGGGGACGCAGTCCCCAATCGCGGCCATGCGCTATTCCTCCACCGCGCACGCCTGGCTGTACAAGACCAGCACGAGCCAGACGGAATGGACGAGCGTGGCCTTGGGCGACGAAGTGAAGCTCTACTACCACAGCGACCGGCTGAAGGTGCGCTGGGTGAAAGACGACGGAGCCGGCAACCTGACGCTGCTCGACGCCGCGGCCCTGCCCGATAAGACCTTCGAGGCAGACAGCACGGACTGGCACGATGCCGACGACCTGTTCGAGGCGCTCGAAACCAGCCGACTGGACGCCTCCATCGAGGGCACGCGCTTCTTCCAGTACTACGGCCTGGGCGCCGCCGACACGACGACGGCGGGGGACCTGGCGAGGGGCGAGGGCGCCTGCCTGCAGGACTTCCAGCTGAAGAATTCCGATGACGGCTATCTGTTCCGCGAGACGGAGGGCTCCTCGGACGAGCTGCTCGCCGACGTCGACACGATCTACCTGGTCTACGCGGAGAACCTGCCGAAGAACAGTGCCCGATTAGACCTCGAGAACGACAGTTCCTTCGACTATGCCAACGTGGCCGCCTCCGCCGGGGGCTCCTCCAAGGTGGCCGTCCTCGCGCCCGAAGACGGCGGCGACCTGAAAATCTTCGACGGAGGCACGGGCTCGAAGCACGCCGACACGCAAGTGGCCGCCGACACGACCGCGCACTTGGTGCTCCTGCAAGCGGCGGAACAGTCCTTCGAGGTCGCCGGCACCTTGACCGGCGCCACCGCGAGCAACGTGGCAAGCGTCTCCCTCCTGAACCTAAGCGACGCGAGCGGAGCCGACGAGAACGGCAGCTACACCGTCGTCCACAGTACCCCCACCGACGCGGACCTTCTCGACACGAGCAACATCGCCAAGGGCACGCTCGAGACGACGGCCGGCAAGGTGGTCGTGGCCTTCAGCCCGGCGACATCCGACCTCTCGCTGCAAAAGCAATGGAGCGACGACGCCTACCCCGACCAGCTGGTGTGCGACTTCGAGGTCTACGAGGTCTGGAAGGGAAGCAACGCGAGCGCCCCGACCAGCATCGTGCTCACCGGCGATGGCGCGGCGGGCAAGGCGGCGGAGCTGCGTGCCGCGGGCTACGAGGTCGCGCGTTACGCGAATCCAGACGCCACGACCGGGCTCTTCAGCATCGCCCAGTCCGACGATTGGCAGATCTCCATCGCCGACCTGCCGAGCGGCAACGCCTGCTATGCGGTCGAGAAGAACATCCGGCGAGTGGAGAACAACAGGAGCACCGACGAGACGACCCGCTTCGACGTTTACTACAGCGTGAACGTAGCCGGCGCCAGCCAGACCACGACCAACATCCGCTCCAGCATCGTCTGCCGAATCGCGAGCACGGGCCAGACCTTCTCCAGCGTGCGCGAGGCGCTCGCCCAGCTCGTCGCGAGCGGCACCACCACCGATACCATCGAGATGCTCGATGATTGCACCGTCCCGCAGACCGGCACCGTCACCATCCCCTCCGGCTACGACATCACGATCACAACCGCCTCCGACGCCCTCGTCGAGGGCGCAGCCACCATAACCCGCGGCTTCGACGGCGGCGACCTCTTCCTGGTGGAGGGGACGCTCTCCCTCGAGAACGTGACTTTCGACGGCAAGCTCGGCAACGTGCAGTACGCCAACACCACGGGTAACGGAGGCCTGCTCCGCGTGGCGGCAGGCGGCACGCTGAACGTAGGCGAGGGCACGACCCTGCAGCACGGCAAGGCCTCCAACGGCGCAGCCCTCTACCTGGAAAACGGGGGCACGGCCGCATTCACCGGCGGCACGGTAAGCAACAACACCACGACCGGCACCAGTGCCACGAGCGAGGCGAGGGGCGCCGTGGGCGTGGGCGGCACGAACGCGCGCATAACCCTCTGCGGAAACGTGACCATCTACGACAACCATCCCTCCAGCGGCTCCGATCAGCGCAACATCTGCCTGGATGTCGATGCCTCCGACGTCATATCGATCGTGGATGCGGGCCTGGGCAGCGAGGCCCAGGTGGGCGTCTACGTGCCCAACGGCGCGATTCTCTACGACGCGCACGGCAAACCGGCCAAGCCCTTCGCCACCTTCGAGACGGGGGCCGACGCGAATCTGGACGCCTTCGTGAACGACCGCATCCGTCAGAACAGCGCCGGCGAAGGCTCGAGCCGCTTCGGCGCCGCCAGCACCGTGCTCGCGAACACCGTCGTCTGGGGCCAAACCTTCACCCTGGAAATCGACGCGGAATGGCTCGACCAGCACTACGAGGAGCTGTCCCAGGCGCCCTCCTCGGGCGAGGTGAGCGTCACGCTGAATCTGGGCAACTATGGATTCAGAACCGACGAGGGCGGGCTGAGCGCCACCCTGTCCGCGGCCAATGGATGGACCTGCACCTTCGACGGGCTGGCCATGTACGACACGAACGGCAATCCGAGCTCTTACTGGGTCGTCGAAGCGGATGGCGACCTCGCCTCCGTCGAGCAGGGCTTCAAGCAGAAAATCGCCTTCACGGGAGACGTGGGAACGACCAGGGACAGCCCCTACGCCTACGATGCCTCGAAGAGCACGCAGACGATCACGGTCTACAACTACGAGCGCTATACCGCCTTCACCGTCACGAAGGATGCCACTCTGCCCGCAGGCGTAACCGACCTGACGGCGACCTACGACCTGTACCGCATCCCCAAAATAGACGTGGGCGGCGTAAACGACTTGCCCGCGGGCCTGCGCCAGCAGAACACGCCCTCGCCTTGGGCCGACTCCTCGGACCTCGGCGACGACGAGATGGTCGAGCTGAGCACCACAGGCCAGTTCTTCCAGGTAAGCGGCGGCAACCGCTGGTATTGCCAGGTGGGAAGCCAGACGCTCAGCGGCTCGCAGGTGAAGGCCGGCATCGGGTCCAACCTGGCCGCGGGCAAGCTCGTGCGGTTCCACCGCTCCTACAACGCCGATCGTGGCGAATTCACGCTCGACGGCAGCACTCCGCGCCTTGCGGACGGCAGCTGGCAGATGGGAGATGTCATCTGCACGGAGGGCTCCTACTACGTGCTGGCGCAAGCACCCGATGCCAGCGGCAACACCGGCAGCATCGACGATGCCAGCGTCTGGTGGCCGCTCTCGTTCGATAGCGCCTACCCCGACGTCACCTTCACCTACACGACGCAGGACGGCACGAAGGACGGGCACTGGGGCGCCGAGACGCTGCCCTCGCTGCTCACCGGCGCCTTCCCAGGGGTCACGACGTCCAAGGTGAGGACCTTCACCATAGCGGCGGGAGAAACGCAGACCATCGAGGAGCTCTCGTCGGATTACTATTACTACGTGGTCGAGACCAGAGCCCGGGAGACGGGCGGCGAGGCACGCTCGCTTACGGACGTGGACCTGATCGCGGCCTACAACCCCACCTACGACTACGACCAGGGCGCGGGAGAGGCCACTATCACCAACACCGCCCGCGATTGCGTGGCCGTGACCAAGCAGTGGCTCTTCGGCGATCAGGTTCTCACCGGCTCCGAGGTGCCCAACAAGACGACCTCCTACGATGTCTATCGCATCGAGGAGAGCAAAATCTCCGCCTACCTGCACCAGGCCGACTTCCCCGACAAGTTCGCCGCCTTCATGGAGGGCGATTATTCCGCGCTCGGGCTTGCGGAAAGCGACGTGGAGCAGGTTCCCTCCCTCAGCTTCAACCTGCTCGAAGAGGAAATAGGCAGCCGCGTGAAGGCCCTCGAGAACCTGGATGAGGGCTACATATACTACGCCCAGGAGACGGCGGTCAGCGGCAAGCCCGTAACGGCCGGATCGGTGCACTACGCCTACGAGGAGCTCGGCGGCGTGTGGATGATCACCGTCAGCAACGAAAGCGACTACATCTGCAAGATCATCGACGGCTCCGGCGGCGAGCATCCCTTCCGCACGCTCAACAGCGCACTCGACTGGGGCCGCGAAAACATGGGGAAGACCTTCACCATCGAGATGCTGCTCGACTACACGGTGCCCTCGGTCGACGTCGTAGCCATCCTGCCGGGCGAGAAGATCACGCTGACCACCTCCTCGACCGACGAGAGCGCTCACGCCTACACCTACAGCGGATCGGACACGAAGGCCACGATCACTCGCGGCAGCGGCAACGCGAAATCGCTTATCACCGTCGTCGGGTCCGAAGCCGACGGCAACACGCAGATGGTGCTGCGCAACATCGCCTTCGACGGCACGGACACCCAGGTGGTCAACACCGCCGCGACGATCGGCGGGGTGAGCGTCACGGCCAACAGCAATGGCGGCATCATGAACGCCCGCACCGCGGACATCATCATGGAGACCGAATCCGGCCTGGACGATTCCGGCGTGGAGCTGCATTCGGGCCGCGCGTACAGCGGAGGCGGCCTGTGGGCGCAGGACTGCAGCATCAACATCACGGGAGCCTCCTTCCAGGAATGCGTCTCGGTCGCGAACGACCGCAACGAAAACGGCGGCGGCGGCATCTGGTCGACCGGCTCCGACTTCGAGCTGCACGATTCGACCTTCACCTCCTGCACGGCCCTGCGCAGCGGCGGCGGCATCATCACCACCGCGCAGAAGCCGGATCTGCAAGGCAACACCTTCGAAGAGTGCTCGGCAGGGCGCCTGGGCGGCGGCGTGTTCCACAACAACAGCGAATCGGGCTCCGAGATGACGCTCGCCAACGGCTCGTTCCTCTCCTGCAAGACAACGGTCGGAAACGAAGGCGGAAAGAGCAACAGCATCGGCGGCGGCGGCGTGGCCACCGTAGCCGAGAAGGTGACGATGGAAGGCGATGCGATCCGCTTCCTGAACTGCACCTCGGCCCGCAGCGGCGCAGCCATCTTCCACAAGAACAATTCGGCGAACTCCCAAACCGGCATCAAGTCCGTCACGCTCACCGACTGCGAATCCACCAGCACCAACGATAAGGAATCCAGCGTCGTGCTGACGATAGCCAACGACCTGAGCATCGTCGATAGCGCCTTCGAACGCTGCCGCAGCGGCAAACAGGGCGGCTCCGTGTTCCACTGGAACTACAACGAGGGATCCACCTGCACGATAGAGAACTCGCATTTCAAGGATTGCGCCGCGGGCGGCAGCGATGGCGCAGCCGGCGCACTCGAATCGGACGCCTGGGATGTGGTCGTGAAGGACAGCACGTTCGAGAACTGCGTGTCGGTCTCCGATGGCGGCGCCCTCGTGTTCTGGGCGGCCGACAACGTGAACGGGGCCCAGGACACGACCGTCTCGATTGGCAACTGCTCGTTCAAAGGATGCCGGGTGAATAGCACCAACAGCGCCAAACGCGGCGGCGGCATATTCAGCACCGCCAAGGAGACAACCGTCGAGAACACCGACTTCAAAACCCTCTCCGCCGAGGAGCAAACCGGCGCGAGCGCCGAGGACATCGATTGCTTCGCGCCCATGGGCGGCGGGCTGGCCTGCGACAACAAGCAAACCGACTCCCTCACCACGGTGCGCGGCTGCACGTTCGAGAACTGCCGGAGCTCCGTGGGCGCGGCGGGAGCCATCTACGCCCTTTCCCACGCCCTGGTAATCGAGAACTCCGATGCGAACGCCATGAGCTTCTCGCATTGCACGTCGAAAAACGACGGCGGCGCCATCTACTTCGGTCCGGGCACTCCGACGGGATCCACCCTGCGCATCTCCGACGCGACCTTCGATACCTGCTCCACGCTGAACAGCTCCCGCAACGGCGGAGCCCTCTCCTCCAATGTGCTTGACGGCACTATCGAGCGGACGCAGTTCGCAAACTGCACCGCCACGCAAGGGGGCGGTGCGCTGTATCTGAGCAACGCCACCGTCGGCAGCTCCCTAACCGTTACGGACACGGCCTTCTCCGACTGCACGGCGGGCAGCGAATGCGGCGGCGCGATACGGACGTTCACCCGAGACATCGCCCTGACGAACTCCTCCTTCACGAACTGCAACGCCCTGTTGTCGGGCGGCGCCATCTATCACAACATCACCCAAAACGATGCTTCCGGTACCATCGAGAACTGCACGTTCGCCAGCTGCACCTCTACGAAGGGCACGGGCGGCGCCCTACGCGAAGAGGCGCCCGCGCTGCTCATCGAGGGCAGCAGCTTCGACGATTGCCACGCATCTGGCGACGGCGGCACGGTGTTTCAGACCCGCACCGCGGAAGATGACTTCGTCACCGTGAGAAACACGAGCTTCTCCAACTGCACGGCGTGCACGGCGACGGGTGGCAATAACAGCGGCGGCGGTGCCATGAAGGTGGCCGCCCGCACGCTCTCGATAGAGGAGAGCACCTTCGAGAACTGCACCTCGAACGCCCAGGGCGGCGCAGTCTTGCACCTCAACTCTAACGCGGCCGCAACGACCACGATCGCCGATTGCGGCTTCACCTCCTGCGCTTCCCTGCTCAATTCGGGAGGAGGCGTGCAAACCGATGCCCCCGTCGTCACCGTCACCGACGGCAGCTTCGCATCGTGCCAGGCTAAGAACCTCGGCGGCGGACTCGTGTCGACCAACTCCTCCGAGGGCAGCATGCTCACCGTAGAGAACACGACCTTCGCGCAATGCGCGGCCGTCGCGGGCCAGGCCGGGGCCCTCCAGACCCGTGCGCGCGATCTGACGTTGAACAACGACGCCTTCGACGGATGCACGGCCACCCAGAAGTGCGGCGCCGTCCTGCAGCTGGGAGTCAACTACGAAGGCACGACCGCCACGGTCTCCGAGTGCACCTTCACCGACTGCCACGCAGGCAGCAGCGGCGCATATTCGGGCGGAGCGGGCGAGGTTCAGGCCCGCAACGTGGACATCTCCGACTGCAGCTTCTCCGAGTGCTCCTCCACGAGCAATGGCGGGGCACTCTCCCTCTGGTCGGAGAGCAGCGGCAACTACTCCATCGTCAGCGTGAAGAACAGCACGTTCACAGGCTGCGAAGCCGTCGCTACCGCCAACGCCTGCTACGGCGGCGGCATCTGCAGCAACGCCAAGCAGACGATCGTCGATACGTGCTCCTTCTCCACTCTGGAGGGCACGCGGACCGTGGCTTGCTCGGCGAGCGCGGGCGGCGGCATCGCCAACAACAACGCCAACGCCGACACTATCCTGATGGTCCGGAACTGCAACCTTTCGGGTTGCCAGAGCACCAGGGCGGAAGGCGGCGGCATCTACGCTACCGCCAAGACGCTGACCATCGATAACACCGTCCTCTCCGACTGCACGGCCGCCACCAACGGCGGCGGCATCTACAGCGCCCGCGCGATGGCCACGCTCACCGGGGTGAACATAGACGGATGCACGGCGGGCGGCAAAGGCGGCGGCTATGCGCAGTGGTGCCTGGACAATCAGCCGACCACCTTCGACGGCTGCACCGTCTCCGACAACACGGCCACGACGGGCGGCGGCATCTACTTCTGGTCGAACGGCAATCTGGTGCTGAAGAACGGCACCTCGGTGACGGGCAACCGCCTCTCCACCGCCACGGTCGCCAACGGCGCCGGCGTCTACCTGGACCAGAACCGCGCAAATGCCACCCTGGTCCTCGGCGGCGACGCCGAAACCGACACCATCACGGTCTACGACAACACGACCAGCGACGGATCGCAATCCAACGTGCGACTCATCACGGCACGCGTCAACAACGTCGACCAGAACCGCACCACCAGCGTGAGCCTGCTGAGCAACCTGACCTCGCCCGGCTCCGGGACCACGGGGCACATCGGCGTGTGCAATCCCGGACCGAGTATGACCCAGTTCGGCCTGGCCGACCAAGCCTACCGCACGGATGCGAGCCTGTTCGTCTCCGACGACGGGCGCATGCACGGCAAAATCAACCCGGCGTCCACGGCCGAAGCGCCGTACCAGATCATTTGGTACGCGCCTCCGGTCTGCAAGATCACCGACTCGTCGGGCAACGTGCTCACCTTCGACAACGGCTCTAACCGCCAGTCGGCCCTGTTCGACTCGCTCGAGGGCGCCATCGCGGCATTCAACACGCTCTCCTTCCAGGACCGATACGGCGTGGAGGTCGAGCCCTCCCAGATCCAGATGCTCATCACGTCCTACACCATCAACTCCGATACGCCCAAGCTCCTGAAGAACGCCGTTATAACCACGGCCGCCGCCGGCCCGAACGAAGATGATTATCCCGAGAACGCCACCTCCTCCCGCTGCACCATCATGCGCGGCAGGACCAGCGCCTCGATGCTCACCGTGGGGGCCGCCGTGGAGCTGGCGGTGCAGAACCTCGTCCTCGACGGCGGGAACCAGCTGGCCGCGCCGCTTTCCGCTTCGGGCGACGGCGGCGTCATCTACGCGAGCACCGGCTCGTCGGTCTATTTGGGCATCAACGCGACGCTGCGAAACTCCACCTGCACCGGACGAGGCGGTGCAGTCTACCTGGCGGGCGGCGCCGAGCTCACGATGCAGCGCGAATCGGTCATAGAGAATTGCTCGGCGGCGAACGGCGGCGGCGTGTACGCCGCCAGCGGCTCCAAGCTGGCCATGCAGGATATCGCCGCCATCACGGGCTGCCAGGCCTCCGGCAACGGCGGCGCGGCCTTCATCTACGACTACGCTTCCGTGGAGCTCTCGGGCAATCCCGCCATCAGCGCGAACAGCTGCTCGGGTAACGGGGCGGGCTTCTACCTGGCCTCCACCACCAGCACCATCTCGCTGCGCGACCGGCCCAACTTCTCCGACAACGTGGCCGACATCGCCGATTTCACCGGCAAGACCAACGGCGGCGAGGCCTACCTCTCCCCGCTTCAGGACATCTACCTGAAGAGCAGCGTCGACCCCGTGAAATCTATCGTCATCTCGGGCAATCTCTCGCTCAACCCGGGCTCCATCTGGGTCTGGGCCGAGACCTCCAACCACTACGCCAACGACACGCAGTTCGCCACCATCGGCACCGGCGTGGTCGTCGACGACAGCACGCTCGAGGTTTTCCGCGACGCGCGTGACGACGAGACGGCCGGCAACGACACAGGACAGTATTTCACAGGCGTACGCGGCGCCAACGCCTCCTACGTCTATTGGGGCAACGGCTGCGACGTCTTCTTCAAGAAGACCGACAGCAACGGATACGCACTCGGCGGCGCGACCTTCACCCTCTACCGCGACTACGACTGCACGATTCCCGTAAACGTGAAGAGCGAGAACATCTCCACCACCACGGTGCCGTCCACCGGCACCTTCGACGACGAAACCGGCTGCAACGTCGCGTTCCGCGCGCCGAACGGCGTATTCTACCTCAAAGAAGTCGCCGCCGCCGAGGGCTATGCGAACAACGGCAACACCTACCGCGTCGTCGTGGGCAGGTCGCGCATGGCCTCGCTCGGGCTGGACACGAGCAGGGAATTCGCCATCCAGCAGATGAACGGCCCGAACGCGGTATCCGAGGCGCCCGACATCGCCGAGCACGGCATCCTGAACAACCCGCAGGGCACGCATCGCGTCATCCTGAGGAAGATCGACGACGTCTTCGCCCCGCTCGAGGGCGCGACCTTCGACATCCTGCGCTACGACCGCACGGTGGCGGCCTCCGGCGTCGTCTCGTACACCAACGGCGCCTTCTGGATCGGCGAGCTGCCCTACGGCACCTACTACCTGCACGAGACCGGCTACCCCGACGGGACCGCGACCAACGGGAGCGCGGGATGGTGGTACGTGCTCGCGATAGACGAGAACGGGGCGAGCGTCTCCGCGCAGGCATCATCGGAACCGCAGTAGGAAAACGGAGCACATCGAAAGAACAAGGGAAGGCACGATCTATGAAGTACATGCGACTGGGCGACCTCTTGGTCGATGTGGGCGTCATCAGCGATGAACAGCTGGGGCAAGCCCTCAAGACCCAGAAGGAGAGCAAGCGGCGTTTGGGAGACGAGCTCATCCAGACGGGCATCATCACCGAACGCCAGCTCATCGACGCACTCACCATGCAGCTCGGCATCGAGTACATCGACCTGTCCGATTACGAGATCGAACCCGAGATGACCCAGGTCCTCTCGAAGAACATCGTCAAGAAGTACTCCGTCGTGCCGGTGCGCAAGCTCGGCGACGACCTCTATCTGGCCATGGTCGACCCGCTGAACTTCTTCGCCATCGAAGAGGTCCGCTCGGCAACGCATCGCCACGTCATCCCCATGATCGCAACGCAGAGCGGCGTCGACCATGCCATCTCGACGCTCTACGGCACCGAGGGCGCGAAGCGCGCCATCCGCGAGATGCAGCAGGAGGGCGCGTCCGGCTCCGATTACGTGGGCACGCAGACCAGCGACCTCACGGAATCGGAGAACGCCGCGCCCTCCATCCGCCTGGTCGACAACATCATCGAGCGCGGCATCTCCGAGCACGCCTCCGACATCCACATCGAGCCGCAGGACGACATCGTCAACGTCCGCATGCGCATCGACGGCATGCTCCACGACGCGCTCACCATCCCCAAGGAACTGCAGCAATCGGTTACCTCGCGCATCAAGATCATGTGCAACATGGACGTGACCGAACGGCGTATACCGCAAGACGGCCGCACCATCGTGCGCGTGCGCATGCACGAGGCCGACCTGCGCACCTCCACCCTGCCCACCGTCCACGGGGAGAAGATCGTGCTGAGGATCCTCGACCGCGATGCCAAGCAGGACACCCCCGAGGAGCTGGGCTTCTACGGCCACAACCTGGAGGTCTACCAGAGCCTGCTCGAAAACACGCAGGGCGTCATCCTGCTGGTGGGCCCCACCGGCAGCGGCAAGTCCTCCACCCTCTTCACCATGATCAACCAGCTGAACACCGAGGCCGTGAACATCGTCACACTCGAGGACCCCGTCGAGTACAATATCCCCGGCGTCAACCAGGTGCAGGTGAACGAGAAGACCGGCATGACGTTCGCAAGCGGCCTGCGCTCCATCCTGCGTCAGGACCCCGACATCGTCTCGGTCGGCGAGATCCGCGACAACGAGACGGCGAAGATCGCCATGCGCGCCGCCGTGACGGGCCACCTGGTGCTCTCCACCCTGCACACCGGCGACGCGCTCTCCACGCTCGATCGCCTCTCCGACATGGACATCGAGCCCTATATGCTGGCCACGGCCCTGAAGGGCATCATATCGCAGCGCCTGGTCCGCCGCATCTGCCCGCACTGCCGCGAACCCTACGAGCCCGATACCGAAGAGCTGCAGGCACTCGGTATGGACCCGGAGAAGGCGAAGGCGGAGGGCGTGAAGTTCTACCGCGGCACCGGCTGCTCGGAATGCTTCGACAGCGGATACCGCGGGCGAATCGTCGTGGCAGAGGCGCTCGTCGTCGATCGGGCCATGGCGCAGGCCATCCACCACCAGGCGCCCCGCTCGGAGCTGCAGCGCGCCGTGGCCGCCGCCGGATTCCAGCCCATCATCCACAACGCCCGCGAGCTCGTGCTGCAGGGAACGACCACCGTCGATGAAGTGAACCGCACCATCTACACCACCGATTAAGGAGACAGCCATGGGACTTATGGACACCATCGTCACAAAGGCCGAAGAGCGCGGGGCATCCGACGTGCACATCGCCCCGGGCGTTCCCATCCGCCTACGCGTGGACGGTAAGCTGGAGGACCTGAGCGAGCAGGTCGTCACGTTCGAGGACGCCGAGGCCATCGCAAGCGAAGCGGCCGGCGACGCTTACTCCGCAATCGAGCGCATAGGCGAGCTCGACATGGCCGACACCTACGCCGGCCACGTGCGCTGCCGCCTGAACATCTACCGCTCCATGCGCGGCGCCTGCCTGGCCATCCGCCTACTGTCCAACACGATTCCGCAGCTCGACCAGCTGGGCCTTCCGCCCATTGTCTTGGATTTCCCGCGCTACCAGAAGGGCATCGTGCTCGTCACCGGCGAGACCGGCTCCGGCAAGTCCACCACGCTGGCCTCCATCCTCAACGAAATCAACCGCACGCGCCCCGACCACATCATCACGCTCGAGGACCCCATCGAATACGTCTACGCCCCCGACAAGTGCAGCATCGACCAGCGCGAGATAGGCAGGGACACCCAGAGCTACGCCGACGGCCTGCGCGCCATTTTGCGTGAAGACCCCGACGTCATCCTCATCGGCGAGATGCGCGACCTCGATACCATCGAGACGGCGCTCACCGCCGCCGAGACCGGACACCTCGTCTTCGGCACGCTGCACACCCAGTCCGCCGCCGACTCGGTCGACCGCCTGGTGGACGTGTTCCCCGAGGGTCGGCAACGCCAGATCCGCCTGCAGCTCTCCATGACGCTGGTAGCGGCGCTCTCGCAGCAGCTCCTCCCCCGTCCGGGCGGCGGGCGTTCCGTGGCCTGCGAGGTCATGATCGTGAACCACGCCATCCGCAACCTCATCCGCGAGGGCAAGACCCCCCAGATCGAGAACACGCTTGCGACCACGGCCGAGCTGGGATCGATCACCATGGACAACATGCTCATCCAGATGGTGCGTTCGCGTGCCATCAGCCGCGAAACGGCCATCCAGGCCGCGCGCGACCCCGAGTACGTGAAGCGCTCCGCGCGTTAAGCCCCGACCCCGTCCACGCGACCCGCCCGCGTAGGCGACCCACCCAGAAAGGCCCCACGTGAAAACCTTCGAATACACCGCCCGATCGGCCACCGGCAACCGGATCACCGGCGTCGCCGAGGCCAACACGAAAAGCGAGGCGCTCCTTCGCCTGCGCGACGACGAGCTCATCGTCGAAACCCTGGAGGAAGTGGGCGGCACACAGGACATCGACCTGCGCCTCGGCTCCAAGAAGACCAAGGAGAAGTCGCTCTCCGTCACGTGCAACCAGTTCGCCATCCTGCTGCAGGCCGGCCTGCCCATCGTGCGCACGCTGCAGCTGATAGCCTCGCAGACCGAGGACAAGACGCTCCGGAGCATCCTGGAGGATGCCGCCGACGACGTGGCCGCCGGCTACAGCCTGGCCGACAGTCTGGAGAAGAACGGCGACGGGCTGCCCACCACGTTCATCGAGTCGATTCGCGCCGGCGAGGAATCCGGTTCGCTGGAGACGGTCTTCCGGCGCCTGAAAACCTACTACGAGACGGTCAGCCGCACCAAGGCCAAGGTGAAGAGCGCGATGATCTACCCCACCTTCGTCATGGTCATCGCCGTGCTCGTCGTGGCCATCATCATGATCTTCGCCGTGCCGGTCTTCAAATCCACCTTCGAATCGCTCGGCGGCGACATGCCCGCCATCACGCAGTTCGTCATCGATAGCTCGGACTTCTGGGTGAACTGGTGGTGGCTCGTGGCGCTCGTCGTGCTGGCCGCGATCATCGGGGTGAAGCTCGGCAAGCGCAACGATCGCTTCCGTCTGTTCTGGTCGCAGCTGGGCATTCGCATCCCCGGGCTCAACACGCAACTGCCGGTAATCGGGCGCATCAACCTGATGAACGCGGCGAGCGAGTACGCCGGCACCATGAGCGTGATGATGTCCGCCGGCCTGCCCATAGTTCGTGCGGTGGGCGTGACGGCGCGCTCCATGAGCAATTACTACATGGCGCATTCGTTGGAGAACACCCTGCCCGAGCTGGAGGCCGGCAAGCCGCTGGCATCGTGTTTGAAAGCCGAGGGCACCATGCCTGAGCTGGCCATCGAGATGACTGCCGTAGGCGAGCAGACCGGTGCGCTCGAGACCACGATGGAAGTCATCGCGGAATACTACGACAACGAGGTCGAGACGGCCTCGGCGCGGGCCATGTCGGTGCTCGAGCCGATTATCATCGTCATCCTCGCCGTCATCGTCTTCGTCTTGCTCCTGAGCGTCTACCTGCCCATGTTCTCCATGTACGGAAGTATCGCCTAGGGAAAGAATTCCACCTTCTACCAGTTGAACGCATGAAATGACAGGGCTATACTCTTGTGCGCAGGAAACGCAGCCATAATGTTCCCTTTATCCAGTAGGAGGTTTCCCGTGTTAGACATGCTGAAGGCTCGCAAAGAGCAACTCGAAGCCCGCGGCGAGAAGGGCTTCACCCTCATGGAGATGCTTATCGTCATCGCGATTATCGCCATCCTCATCGCCATAGCGATTCCCATCTTCACCAGCCAGCTGAACGCCGCGAAAGCCGCCACCGACGAGGCGAATGCGCGGGCGCTGTATGCGCAGCTGGCAGCCGACTACCAGCTGGACAGCATCGACACGGCACCGAACCCGACCAGCCTGTCCGGCGCGGGAACAGTTACCTACGATGGCACTACTTATACCTTCTCGGATGTGTGCACGAATCTGACAATCAGCATCCCCGGAAACGCAGCGCCGTCGGTCACGTTAGAAACAAACGGCCAAACCGCACGCACCTTCGGCTAAGCAGCTCGCGCAAGCGCTTTCGATTCCGCCAAAGGGCCGCATCCTCGGATGCGGCCCTTTTCTCGCTGACGGCGCGGCTCGCAACAGCCGCAGCCCGCTAGCTGGCGCTCGAATCGCTCGCGGCGGTCGTGGTCGCTTCCTCGTCCGCAAGCTTCTCGTAATACGTCACAGACAGGGACACGGAGACGTTCGAGCCCGCGACCAACCCGCGGGTAGACGAAGAGCCGTCCGTGCGAGCCGAGGTGTCCACGATGGAGACCGCCCCAATCGAACATGGGTAGCTCCCGTTCGCCAACGTGTTCACGATCTCCTCCGCCGCTTCATACGAACTGCAGCCGTAGACGATATCCACGCTGCGCTCCAGGTAGCTTTCGCCCTTGTTCAGCTCGGGAAACGAGATCGTGTAGGACTCCGTCGCGGCGAGGACGCTGTTCAATTCGGCCGTCAGAAGGCGGATGTTGTCATACTCCGGGATGATTTTCGGCTTCACGCCCTCGGCCTTGCATTGGTCGATGGTCTTCTGCATGCTCTTCATGTTCGCGATCTTCTTGCGCGCGATCTGCTGCTGGGTCTGCACCGTGGCGATCTGGCTGTCTAACTCCGTCTTCTGATTGGTGGAGGCGACGAAGACGAAATGGTACCAGATGATGGCGAGCAGGAAGACGGCAAAGACGAGGAGCAGGGCCTTTTCCCGTCGCGATAGCGTGTATGTCAGCATGCCCTGCCCCCTATGCTTTCTGCAGCGTGATGACCATGGTGGCCGTCACGCCGGTAGTCGATTTGCCTTGGTTGGTAGCCGTCGAAACCAAAACGTCGCTGACGATCGGCTGCGCCTTGAGGGCGCCCGCCAGCTCGCCCACCGAATCGAGCGTGATGTCGGTAAGATCGAGGGAGAGCGTGTTCGACTCGTAGGTGGCCTCGACGATGGTGGCCGACGAACGGATGGAGCCCTCCACGAGGGCGAGCGCGTCGAGAGCGCCCACGGTGTCGCCGTCCCCCACCGCGTTCGAATCAAAGGATTCGTATTCCTCCTGCACGGCGCCGTAATTCTGCAAGTCGTCCTCCAGCTGCGAAAGCGCGACTTCCTCTTGGGCAAGCTGTGCCCGCCCCTGGTTCACGCGGTCGAAGAAATCCCACACGCCGAACTTCGCGAACAAGGCGACGAAGACGACGAGGAACGCGGCCAGCAGGACTACGCGGCGCACGTCGAGCGAAACCTTGTCACGCACTACCAGGTTCATGTAGGTCTTCTCGGGATAGACCGCCTTCGCCGCGGGCCGCTTCTTGCCCAGCCCCGCGAACGTGATCTCCTTGTTCCAATCGATGGCCATCTATGCCAGCCCCCCTTCGAGAACGCCTGCGACCGCGAGCGCGCATACCGGCGAGTTCTCCTGTCCGCGGGCTTCGGGCGGCAGCAGCGCCTCCACGCTGGACGCCGGCACCGAAACCGCCTCCGCGATGGCGTGGGTGAGCTGCCCGATGAGAGCTCCGCCGCCCAAAAAGCACAGCTGCTCGATCTCGCGTTCGGGATTGCTGAAGTTGTAGAAATTCACGACTTTGCTGACCTCGACGGCGAAGTGCTCGCAGACGGCCAGACACTCGGGATCGTCGAGCACCCCCTCGAAATTCGAGAACTTGTAAGCGCCCGCCGTGTACGGGTCGATGCCCTTCAGGTCGGCAATTACCCGGTCGAGCTCGCTGCAGCCTAGATCGAGATTGCGGCTGGCCTCGTAGCGGGCACCGCGGAACAGCGAGACGACGACGTCGTCGGAGCCGATATCGACCAAGACGATGTCCTTGTCGGCGGCGGCGGGCACCTCCTGCGCGTGCGTTTGGATGAGGCGCGAATAGGCCATAGGCGCCGGCGTGACCATCTTCAGCTTGAAGCCCGCTTTGCGCAGCACGGTCGTGTAGGATTCGACCAGGGATTTCGACACCGCCGCCGCGAACAGCTCCATGCGCACGACGTTGCCCTCCTCGTCGCGCATTATCTCGTCGACGGCGTAATCGTAGACGTAGTCGTCGGGGTCGTTGGAAACGAAGTCGCGGAACTCGTAAGGCAAATTCAGCAGAAGCTCCGGCACGACCATGGGCGGAAGCGTGACGTGGCGGAAATACGCCTGAGAGGAACTCAGAACCAGCGCACACGAACGATCGCGCACACGCTCGCTCGTGCGTACCTCCCTGATGAACTGGGCCATGATCTCGGGGGAGGCCATTTCGCCATCGCGCATCATGTTCTCGGGCAGGCGGCTCGATATAAGGCGCATGCCCGACCCTTCGCGGAAGGCGATTTTGCAGTTGCTGTTGCCGATGTCGATGCCTATCAAGGAATCCCACTCTCTCTAGGTACTTCGTTGGTATCGCATACCCTGCAATTGTAACGCTACATCCGACTATTTCCGAAGTAAACTAAGCGACGTGCGCCTGAACTCCCCAAGCCGCCCGCGTGCCCCCAGGAGCGCCCGCTTAAAGGAGGAGCGAAGCGTACCAGGTTATCACGGGGGCGCCCGCGAACATGGTGACCAGGCAGGCGGCCGCTATGGAGGGGCCGAAGGGGATGACGCGCTCGCGGCGCACCGCTCCTGCAACAAGGCCGAAGAGGCAAGCGATTATCAGCAGCAGCAGGCCCTGCTGCCAGCCGAAGTAGAAACCCGCCGCCGCCAGCAGCTTCACATCGCCGCCGCCCATGCTCTCGCGGCCGAGCACGCGGTCGGCCGCGAGCGATACCGCAAGCACGCCCCCGCCGAGCACGAGAGCGCCCACGAGCGATTCCACGAGGGCAGCGCCGATATCGATGCCCTCGATGGCCCACGAGGCGAATAGGTAGAGCAGTCGCACGGCGAAGGCGGCAACGATGCAGCCGTTCGGGATGATCCGATCGTCTAGGTCGGTCAGCGACAGAAACAGCAGGATGCCCGCGAAAGCCAGCATCTGCAGCGCCTCGAGCGTGATGCCGAAGCGCGCGACGATGGCAATAAAGGCCAGGCTGCAAACGACCTCCGATATCGGATAGCGCTCCGATACGCGCTCGCCGCAGTAGCGGCACTTCCCACGCGAGACAAGCCAGCTGAAGACGGGCACCAAATCACAGACGGCCAACTCGTGGCCGCAGGAAGTGCAGTGCGAGCGCCCGCGCACGATGGATTCGCCATGCACGAGCCGCCAGGCCCAGCAGTTGATGAAGCTGCCCATAACGAGCCCGCACAGCCCGGCAAGTGCGAGCACATAGGCAGTGAATAGGGGATTTGCGAAAACCATGCGGCACTTATCCGTTCAGCTGAGCGCGTGTCCCAGGGGATGGGAGAAGACGACGCCCACGAGCAGGCGCTCGAAGGCAATCCGAGCAACGTCGCCGAAGAGCTTCACGGCTATTTGACCGCGGACTGCGGGATAAGACCGCTGTCCTCGCTCAAGTCCTCTTCGTCGAGGTCCTCGAAATCATCTTCATCGAGGTAGATTATGTCGTCATCCGAGTAGAACAGCTCTTCGAGCGCGTACTCCACGAGGGGGATCGTGTCGAATTCCTCGTCCTCGAAGAGCAGGGGGCCGTTAGAGAGCGGACCGGGGACGAGCTCGCTGATGAAATTGGCCGTCTGCGCCTCCTCGGCAGAGAGCGTGAAGGGGTGCGCGGGAACGGAAGAGGCGAAGGCCTGCTGCACCCCCAAGCCGGCGAACGGCCCGGGGGCCGCGACGTCGGCGGCGGGGCTTGCCATGCCGGCAGCGAAAATCGCAGCGCAGAGCAGAGGGGGCGCTGCTGCCGCAAGCAACATCTCGCCAATCGAGAGCCTATTCGTCGTCTGAGCCATTTCGCGTCTCCCTTTCGTCGGTTGCCGTTCTATTCTACATCGCCCCACGCATTTTGCATCGTCGGTTCATTTTCTCGAACTATCTCCAATTAAAAACGATCAGGTTATTGAAAATGACGGATTTTGAGCACGAAAGTCCCGCATAGAGGGCCTTCTCAGTTGACCCGAACGGGTTAGCTGGAGTAGACTGGGGACCGCAAGGGAAGCTGAAGAATTCGTCGAAGGGGCATGCGATGAGCAATGGCCGTTATTCTTTGATGCCTTTCAAGTTGCAGATGATAGCGGGAATCGCAGCGCTGGCGATAAGCGCGCTGCTCTGCGGGGCGGCCCTGCCGGCACAGGCGCTCGCAGCGACAGACTCTGCAGGCGAGACCATCCCCGCCGCTGCGAAACAGGTCGAGGCGACCAAGGCAAGCTCCACTGAAAAAGCCTCGAACACGGCACGAGCCTCCGCGAGCGCGGCTGCGGACGCGGCGAGCGCAGCGGACGCGAACACGGCGACGAGCGCGACGGCGGACGCGAGCGCAACCGCAACCGCAACGCCAAGCGAGACTGAAAGCACGGCGAGCGCAAGCGCCACCGAGACCGCAAGCACGACCGCGAGCGCAACAACGTGCGCCGCAAGCACGACGAGCGCCGCGGAAAGCTCGAGCAAGGCAGAATCGAGCACCCCCGCCTCCATCCAGACCGCCGAAGATGACGGCACCGACGGCGACTCCACCGACGGCGACTCCACCGCAACCTACTACACCCTTACCGTCTACGCCAACGGCGGCACCTTCGGCAGCACCTACAGCGACCACCTCAACAGCGACTCCACCATCTACACGCAACAATACGAGAGCGGCACCAGCGCGACCTTCACCCTCACCTCGGGCATGGTCTCCCGCGACGGCTACTATTTCAAGGGATGGTCCACGTCGTCCAACGGCAGCGCTATCAGCACCAGCACGAGCTACGTAGTCACCTTCAGCGACGATGCCATCTACTACGTGCTGTGGACTCCCGCCTACCGCCTGCAGATCTACGCCAACGGCGGCACTTTCAGCAGTTCAACCACCTATGCGGCCTACCTCAACAGCGACTCCACCATCTACACGCGCGACTACAACAGCAGCAGCAGCAGCACGTTCTACCTCTCCTCGAGCATGGTCTCGCGCAGCGGCTACACGTTCACCGGCTGGTCCACCTCCCCCTCCGGCACCAGCCTGGGCACCTACTACACCGTCACCATCAACGACAACCTCACCTACTACGCGCTGTGGAGCCGCGCCTGCCATGTCGTGGTCTACGCCAACGGCGGCGGCACCTTCACCAGCTCCTACAGCACTTACCTGAACTCCACCTCCACCATCTACACGCGCGACTACACCAAGAGCAGCGAGACCTCCTACTCGCTGTACAGCTCCATGCTCACCGCCAAGACGGGGAAGATCTTCGCGGGCTGGGCCACCTCGGCCTCCGGCTCCAACATCTGCACCAGCTCGGCAGGCACCTACACCTTCTACCCCACCAAGGACAACCTCACCTTCTACGCGCTGTGGGCCAACACCTACACCGTCAAGTTCAACGCCAACGGCGGCACCTTCTCCTCCTCCGCCACGACCTCCTATTCCGTGCGCCGCGGCTATGCGGCCACGCTCTCGCCCAGCGAGCCCACACGCGCCAAGTACCGGTTCATGGGCTGGGCCACCGACAAGAAGGGCAAGCACCGCGTGCTGGTGGACAGCAGCTCTTACAAGCCCACGAAGAACATCACCTTCTACGCCGTCTGGGCCAGCGCCCCCTACGCCGTGAAGTTCTACAGCAACGGCGGCACCTTCTCCGTGGACGGCGCCGCGCCCAAATACATCGTCACCTATCTGGAGAAGAGCCAGTACCTGAAGTACAGCACCGGCGGCTTCACCGACGGGAATACGCTGGCCACCATGAGCACGACCACCTATCTGACCGCGCCTACCGGCAAGATCTTCGGCGGTTGGAACACCCGGGCGGACGGCAAGGGCAAGACCCGCTTCCCCGCCGACACCAGCTCCAGCAACAAGCTGAAGATAACGAAGTCGGTAACGCTCTACGCCAAATGGCTGGGCACCTACACCCTCACCTGGAAGGCCAACTACGACGACTCGACCTACAGCGACAAGACTTCCACGGTCGCGAAGGGCGGTACCGTCTCCGCCTCCAGCCAGTCCTTCTCGCGTACCGGCTACACGCAGAGCGGCTGGAAGACCTCCACCGGCGTGCGCGTGAAATCGACCAACACCGCCTACAAGCCCACGGGCGACACCACGTTCCTGGCCGTCTGGGTAAAGAACCCCACCATCACGCTGGTGGCCGACACCGACGCCGACAAGCAAGGCGTATTCACCACCGGCAGCACGACCATCACCTACACCTCCGCCGCCAAGAACTCCTCGGTCTCGGGTAGCTCCTACCCCTTCTCCTACGCCCGCCTGAACGGCTACAGCGCCACCGGCTGGGCCACCGACAAGAAGGGCAGCAAGGTCGTGCTCAGCGTCAGCGGAGGAACCGCCAGCACCACCTACACCGTCAAGAGCGACGTCACGCTCTACGCCGTCTACAGCGGCTACATCGTCACCCTCAACGGCAACGGCGGCACCTACAGCAACGCGTCCACATCCAGCAGCCGTATAGCCCTCAACACCACCATCACCTACGCATCCCAGATAACCAACGGCTCCAGCTACAGCCGAACCGGCTATACCTTCCGCGGCTGGTCCACCACCAAGAAGGCCAAGAACATCGTCATCTACGCGAACACCTATCTGGGCACCACGAACTACAAGATCAAGAAGAACCAGACGCTCTACGCCATCTGGAGCAAGAACAAGGCCGTCAAGCTCTACGCCACGAAAGGCTACTACGTCGGCGACAACTTCAGCGGCACCGTTCAGGGCAACTCCTCGAAGGTCTACACCTACACCCTCACCAACGACGGCTACGACAGCACCATCATGTCGAGCTCCAGCTCCACCTTGATCGCCAACGGCAAGCTCCTGAAGGGCTGGGCGAAGAAGGCCAACGGCAAGAAGGTCTTCTTCAAGTACTCGCTGACCGACTCCACCGTCGCACTGACCGAATCCATCCTCAGGAAAGCCAAGGTCGGTAAGGCCTACGCCGTCTGGGCGAAGGGCTACCGCCTTACCGGCAACGACAACTGGAAGCGCGGCGGCGGCACCTGGTCGTCCTCCTCCGACGCACGCCGGCACACCACCACCGCGCTCGTGCGCAAGGGCGCCAGGTACAGCTTCGCGGCTCTTACCAGCCTGCTCGGCGGCTCGGCCACCTCGACCGCGGGCAAGGTGCTCGTAGGCTGGTCCACCGACGCCAAGGGCAAGAAGAAGGTGGCGAAGGCCGGGACTGCCGACCAGACCTTCAAGGTGAAGAAGAACCAGAAGCTCTACGCGGTGTGGTCGAGCAAGTACTCCGGGCTGGTCAGCAACTCCGCCAGCAGCACCTACGGCTTCTCGGGCGGCACCTACCTGCGCAAGGGCAAGACCTACAGCAAGTTCACCGGCGTGACCACCTCGCAGTTCGGCTACGAGATGTACGTGGTCAAGGGCACGATCGACACCGCCTTCTCCGGCTACAAGTTCTACAAGCGCATCCTCTACAACATCTGGTACGGCTCCGCGGAAAGGGCCACGGCACTCTACAAGGACAAGTACTATCAGGATGGCGTTTTCCAATCGAGCGCTTCGGGCATCCTCACCGGAGGAGACGTGAAGTACTACATCAAGAACGGCTGCGTGCAGACCAAGTACAACGGCATCCTGAATATGAGCGGCAAGAAGTACTACGTGAAGAAGGGCATCGTGCAAACGTCCGTCTCCGGGCGCGTGAAGATAAAGGGCAAGTACTACACGGTGAAGAACGGCGAGATAGTGAAGTAGGCAAGGAGAAGGAGCGCATGAATACGCCTGCCAGCCGCCGGGCCCTTCCGGCAATCGCATTGTGCCTGCTCCTCGCCTGCGCGGCGGCCTGCCTGTGCGGACAAGCCCGGGCCCTTGCGTCGGAGACCGACCCCGCGGCTGGGACCGCGGCGGAGCCCGACTCCGCGCTGACAGCGCAGGACATCGTCTCCTACGCCATCACCTACGACTACGACTCGACAGCTCGCACCGCGAGCGTAACGGGATTTACCGGCACCGCCTCGGGCAAGCTCTCCATTCCGGGAACTGTCATGAAAGACGGCGTGGACTATACCGTCACCGCCATCTCCGACGCCGCTTTCGACTTCGGAGATAGAAAAGGCGAGGCCGGCTTCACCTCTCTTTCCCTGCCGAGCACGATCACCTCCATCGGCAAGACGGCATTCCGAGGCTGCGAGAATCTCACGGGTGACAACCCAGACGGAATGGGCGGGCTCACCCTGCCCGAAAACCTCACCACCATCGGGGAGAGGGCCTTCGCCGACTGCACGAGCCTCACGGGACGGCTCGTCCTGCGAGACGGACTCCTCGCCATCGGGGAGGGGGCTTTCGCGAGCTGCGACTATTTCGAGCCGAACCTCACGATTCCGGCAAGCGTGGAGACGATCGGCGAAGAAGCCTTCTACGAATTCGGCACCTTTTCCGAAACGACGAGCACGAGCAATCAGCTTGTCTTCGCCGGCGCGGAAGATGGCTCTAGCGCGCTCAAGGTCATTGGCGAGAAGGCTTTCTGGAATGCCAAGGGGTTCGTCGGACGGCTCGCGATTCCCGACAGCGTGGAGACGATCGGCAAGTACGCATTCAGCGGGGGCATAGGATTCACCGAGCTCAAATTGCCGGAAAACTCCGAATACACGACCATCGCCGAATGCACCTTCGGAGTCTTGAACAGCTACACCGACATCATGGGCTTCAACTCGACCCTCACCATCCCCGCCAACATCGAAACCATCGAAAAGGGCGCGTTCGGCAACTGCCAGAGCGTCGAAGCCCTGCAGTTCGCCGAGGGAAGCAAGCTTGCGATCATCGGGCAGCAAGCCTTCTGGCGCTGCTTCGCCCTCGAGAGCGCAACATTTCCGAGCGGCCTTAAGGCCATAGGCCAGGAGGCGTTTCGCGACTGCACGTTGCTCTCCAGTCTGACCATCCCCGACAGCGTCGAGACCATCGGCGACGGCGCCTTCATGCTTTGCGCCACCAAGGCCGCCGCACCCGGCGAGCTCGTACTCGGAAGCGGCGTGCAGACCATCGGCGCGGACGCATTCAAGGGCGTCAAGTTCACCGGCAAACTACCCCTGCCCAAGAACATAGAGTCCATAGGCGACGAGGCCTTCAAGGACTGCACGGGATTTACCGGCACGCTCGACTTTCCCTCGAACGTCAGCTCCGTCGGCGTCAGCGCGTTCGAAGGCTGCACGGGTCTTACCGGCACGCTTTCCCTGCCGGGCGGCATCTCGAGCATCGGCGTGTCCGCCTTCAAGGACTGCACGGGATTTACCGGCACGCTCCTAGTCCCCTCCACCGTCACCTCGATCGGCAGCGGGGCCTTCAAGGGCTGCACCGGACTGGAAAGCGTGGACCTCCAATCGACGGCCATGCTGCCCGATTCGCTTTTCGAAGGATGCACCGGCCTTACGGGCGACGTGACCATACCGGCGGGCACCACGACCATGGGCAAGAACGTCTTCGCCGGCTGCATCGGGCTTACCGGCACGCTCTCCATCCCCTCGAGCGTCACGACCGTGGACACGGGCCACTCTCTCTACCGGACCGCATTCTCCCAGATAAAAAACGAGGGAACGGGCACCTTCTCCGTACACGACATGCTCTTCCCGCGCGGCGGCTTCTTCGTGGACCAGGACGACAACGCCGTCTTCGACGATGGCGTGCTGACCACGGCCACCTACACCTATGCCGTCCCGACCGGCCTTGCCGATGCCACCGTAGAGGGCATAACGGACAAGGAGTACACGGGCGCCGACATAACGCAGGATGCCCTGGCGGTGAAGGCGGGTGGAGCAACGCTCGTGGAGGGTGAGGACTACCTGGTGTCCTATGCCGACAACCGCGAGACCGGCAACAACAGCGCCAAGATCTCCATAACGGGCATCAACCGCTACGGCGACCAGATCGTCCGGACCTTCTCCATCAAACATGCCAACCCGCTGACGGTTTCGACCGCCAAGGCCACCGTCAGCACCACCTACAACCCCAGCGGCACGCGTACGACGGCGAACAACGTGAAGGCTAAAGGCGCGCAAGGCACCGTCGCGTACGCCAATGCGAGCACCGATGCGACGGCCGAGAAGTTCACCGTGGACGCCCAGAAGGGCAAGGTTATCATCCCCAAGGCCACGAAAGTCGGCACCTATCTCGTGATAGTGAAGGCAACGGCCGCGGGCAATGCCAACTACTTCGCCGCCTCGAAGACCGCAAGCTACAAGATAAGCGTCGCCAAGGCCGCGAACCCCATGGTGGTAAAGGCGACGGCGAAGCGGATCAAACTCGCCAAGGTAACCCGCAAGAAGCAGACGGTCACCCCGCTGAAGGCGACCAAAGCACAAGGCAGGAAGACTTTCAAGGTCGCCAAGTGGACGACGAAAAAGGCGAGGAAATACTTCACCCTCAACACCAAGACCGGCAAGGTAACGGCCAAGAAGGGCACGCCTAAGGGCACCTATAAGATAAAGGTGAAGGTGACGGCGGCCGGCACGTCCAACTACAAAGCCAAGACGAAGACCCTGACGGTGACTCTAAGGGTGAAGTAGGCCCCTCGCCCCGACCAACCGCAGCCGGGACAATCGCCCGCGGCCCCGCACCGAAGAAGACGCGCAACGACCGCAAGGCCGCTGCGCGTCTTGGAGCCTTAGTTTCTCTGCGGGCTACTTCGAGAAGACCATTACTATATCGACACCGTACAAGCCGAACAGCCCGCCCATGTCCATCACCAAACGGTCATCGAGCTTCTGCACGGGAATCGCAACCCCCGAAATCGAGATGGCCGCGCCATCCGAGCCGGCCTCCCACGTCGCGCTCGTCCCCATGAGGGATGCCGTGCCGCCCTCTTCGATCGCAAGCGTGGTGTCAATCGATTCACTCGATGGGGCCATCGCCTCGGCGAGAGTATCGGCGTCGCCATACATCGACACGCCCATCATGTTCACGCTCGACAATTTCCAGGTACCCACAAGATCCGCCTCCGACGTGATATCGGTGGCGTTGGCCGTCGAAATGGCTTTCAGGCCCTCTATGGCGCCGCTACGGCTGAAGAGTATCGTGCCCGCGGTGCCGGCATCCTCGAGGTTCATCTCCAGGGCTTCGTATTCGGCGTTATAAGTCAAATCCACCTGCTGGATTTCCTGGGTCGTGGTTTCCGGGGTAATCTTGATGGCGTTGTCCCCATTTTGTTCCCACGTCAGGTTGAAAGACTCGTCGTTATACGACATCGAGCCGGTATTGTCGGCGTTGATGGTGATTTGCATGTTGGACGACCCGCCAATCAGCTGGCTGAAGTCGCCGACCATCGTGATGCCCTGGGACTGGGCCGCCGCAACCTGCCAATCGCCGATGAATTTCTCGGCGGGGTTAACCGGCTGCGAAGACGAGCTTTCAACCGAATTCGCCTCGCCTCCGCCGCAAGCTGACAACACCAGGCACATCGCAACCGCGCATGCGCACAGCAGCAGCAGCTTCCAGAGCCCGCCCGCCGACTTGCTTCCTTTCCTCTCTTCCATGATCCCTTCCGTCCCCCTTTCCTCTCTTGGTCCGGCTGCCCCCTTTACGTGCAACCGTTGTGGGGGGATTATCGCATGAGAATAGGCGAGCTGAACGGGGGACGCTCATGTAGGCGGCTGAATAGGTCGGTCCAATAGCTTCGAGGGCGCCGGCAGAGCCGACGCCCCTCGATAGCCTATGCGACCCAGGTTGGCCTATGCGGACCAGTCGATCTGACCGACCGCCGTCCGCACGCGACCCACAAGCCGCCTACTTCACCCTGACCTTTAGGAGCACGGTCTTCGTCTTGGCCTTGTAGCAGGAGTTGCCCAAGGCGCGCACCTTCACGCGGATCTTGTAGATGCCCTTGGGCGTGCCCTTCGCCACCGTTACCTTGCCGGTCTTCTTGGCGATCTTCAGGTACTTCGAGCCGGAGACGCGCGTGTAGGTGACGGTGCCGTTGGCCCGCTTCACAACGAGGGGCCTGACGACCTTCTTGGCCGTCTTCAAGGCGCTCGCTCTAAGCGTCTTGACCGTCTTCTTGAACTTGAGCGAGTTGGCGGCCTTGACGATTTTGAACGTGACCCTCTTGGTGCCGGTGTAGGCGCCCTTGCCCTTGATGATGACGGTAGCGGTGCCGGCCTTGATGTTGTTGACGTACGACAGCGTGTAGTCAGTGCCCTTAACGAGCGTGGTCGTGCCGTGCTTCACGGTGGGCGAAGGCGTGAAGGCCTTGCCCGAGTAGGTCCTCTTCGCAATGGCCGACACGGTGGCGCCCGAAATGGACTTCGCGACCACGGGCGAGTCGGTGTGGGACGAGGTGGCTGTGAAGGTCGCGTCGAGCGTGACGTCGGCCGCCGGCATGCTGAACTGCTTCGCGGACGTGATGTCGACCGCGGTGCCTCCTTCGGGCGTGTAGGTGAGCGACGCAAGCTCGTAGCCGCTCGCGGGCGTGGCTGTCACGTGCACCGTGTCTCCGTAGTTGGCAGTGGAGACATTCGCGTACAGCGCGCCGTTCGCAACCGAATTGGCCGTAACCGTGTAGTCGATGGCAGCCGTGGTTATAGTGATAGACGTGTCGCCCCCGACCTTCGTCATCTTCCAATTGCCGCTGCCCTCTGTCACTTGCGTAAGATTTTTGTAGTTGGCCGCGGGCGCTGCTTCGATTCTGGTGATGGTATAGCCGTCGTCCGCGGTCGCGTTGAAGCAGACCTGACTGCTGCTGCCGGAAATATCGACCTTGCCCGAATCCTTATCGCGGGCCACGGCGGTCGTGGCATTCTCCTCGCGTACCTTATCGAAGCTGTTGGTCAGATAAGTCGTGACCGTCGCGTGCCCGTCGGTGGTGAACGTGGCGGTGTAGGTGCCTGTCTTCAAGTCGGTGAAAGTCAGCTCGGCCTTCTCTTCATCGGTCATCTCATTCGTTGCCGATGGGCTCGCAGCGGTCGCCGTTGCCGTGCCCGTCTCCTCGCCTGCCGTGTAGCTCATAGTCGCTTGAACGGTTTCAAAGGCCGAGCAGGAATCGTCGGAGCACGTGAAGGTCGCCTTTGCGGCCGAGAAGCCTGTCCATGCCCATGTCGGCGCGGTCGTGTAGGTGTGGGTATGGTCCGCAGACGTGTTCACCGTCTTCGTGTTGGTGAACACGACGTCCTCGCCGTAGGTATAAGTGGCGGTATAGGTGGTTGCATCGCCTTCGACGGAGGAAGCCACCGTCGCATCGTAGGTCTGCGTTTCGCCGCATTGGTCGCAGGTGAGCGTTACCGTGGCGCTGGAGAGGTCTGCCCACGTCCACTGCGCCGTGCTGCCGCTGGTGTAGGAATGCGTGCATTCGGATTCGACGGTCTGCCGCTCGATGTCGTCGCAGTTCGAGCAAGTGTAGGTCGTTACGTCATTTACAGTGGTACCGGTATCCCAGCTGTGGCTCCACGACCCGCCCTTGCAGGACGTGACGCTGGTCGCCTGGGCCAAGGTAATCGAGTCCGAACTCGGCCACGAAGCCATCGTGTAGTTCGCCATCTTGGGAAGCTTGTAGCTGAGCTTGATCGTGCCGCCCTCTTTCGCGTTGATGCAGGTGTCGTTGCTGTAGTCGTTCTTCGAGGCAGCCCACTTCTGACCGTCTCCGAACCAGCTGTTGTCGGCGGTGCCATCCACACCGGTCGTACCGCTGGTGAATACCGTGGCGCCTTCGATGAGGATGGTGCCGTCCGCATCGATGGCGGAATTGTCGCCGCCCTTGGCTTGGCTGAACACGGCCTGCTGGCCGCCGCGAAGGTAGAGCCCGCCGTTGCTGTCCAGGCCGTCGCCGCTGCAATTGACGTAGAGGTCGCCGCCGTAGACGTAGATGTTGTAATCGGAGGCGGAAGCAGTTGCCTGAGCGCTCATGGGACCCATGCTGCCACCTGGATTGCGCTGGCCTTGTCCGGCACCGTTGCCTTGACCGGGCGTGCTAGCGCCGGGGCCACCGCCGCCCGGGTTGAACCCTCCGCCCGAGCCGGGGTCGTCACCGTTCTGCGAGCCGCCGGCCGCATTCACGCCATCGTCGGAGGCGACCACCGAATAGCGGCCCGAATACAGGTACACGGTGCCTCCCTCGAGGCCCTCGTAGCTGCTGCTTATGGCCACGTCGGGGTCGCGCTCGAACCCGTTTTCGGTGCCCAGGATAAGCGAGGTGTCGGCGTGCATGCCGTCATCGCCGGTGGCGATATTGAAGGTACCGCCGGTGATTTCGATGTAGGCATCGGAGTGAACAGCATCGTCGGCGGTGTCCAGGGCGAAGGTGCCGCCCGTGATCTCGATGAGATTGCCGGCATCCGCATCGGCGTCGGCGGAATCGGTATCGTCGTCGCTCGCGCTGGAGGCCTTCAGGCCCTTGCAGCTCATCGAATCGGAATTGAAACTCGTACTTGTGGAGCCGTCGAGCGTCGTGATGTCGAAGGTCCCCGCGGAGATGTTCAGCTCGGCGTCGGCCTGGATGCCGTCGCCTTTCGCGTCGATGTCGAAGGTGCCGCCCGTGATGGTAACCTTGCCGTCCGAGGTGGTACCGTCGGAATCGGGCACCGACTTGATGCCGTCGTTGCCCGCGTCGATGTCGAAGGTGCCGCCGTTGATGATGACGTTGCCGTCGGCTGCAATGCCGTTGTTGGCAGCCGTTACGTTATAGGTGCCCTCTTTGAAGATCATCGTGGAAGCGGCTGCGCCCTTGATGCCGTTCTTGCAGGCGCTGCCGTCGACGGTGAGCGTTCCGCTGCCGCAGAATGTGCACGACGAGCCCGACTTCACCTTGACGCCCGCGCCCTCGAAGGCACCGGCCACGGTGGTGTCCGAAGAGGTCTCGTCATCGGGATCCTCGCTGTCGGTGAGCGTGGAGGTCGTGCCGTCGAGCAGGTGGATGGTCACGTTCGAGCTCTTCTTCACCACGATGGGCGCCGTGCCGCTCGCCGTGAGCGTGAGATTGTCGAGCACGAGCGTGACACCGGAGAGGCTCTTCGCAACCTCGATGGAGCCGGCGGTGCACGTACCCGATATGTGGTAGGTGCCGGCCGCGCTGATGGTGAGCGTCGTGCCGCTGATGCTATAGCCCGGCCCCGCAGTCGTTTCGGTAATGCCGTTGTCAGCGAAGACGAGTTCGGCGTCGTAGCCGACCTCGACGCTGCTCTGCGCTTCCAATGCTTGCGCCTGAATCGGCTGGAACGCGGGGGTAAACCCCACCGCAACGACAATGGCAAGCGCAGCCTTCAAACAAGCCTGCAAAAGCGATGGCGACAAAGTGCGCGGCCTCTCCATAAACCTCTCCTCTCCCAGTCGGTACAGCATGTCACGGAAACCGGTCCCTTTTATTTACTAACGTAAGGAGCGTGGGCGGTCGCAAACGCATGTAGAACCATGAGAGTTTCATGGCTCCTGCATAACCTACAGATTCGCAAGGTTTAGCTGGCGAGCAGGGGCGACGGCGCGTGATGGGCGGCCGCCACGCGTCGTCGCATGCGCTCTCGCCGTCGCCCTAGCCGAGCCAGTGTTGGGACAGCTCCGAGCGGCGGTTGGCACCCAGCTTCTGGAACACCGAGCTCAGACGGTGCTTCACCGTGTTCTCCGACAAATTGATGTGCGCGCCTATCTCGCGATTCGTCCAGCCCCTTGCCGCCAGCGTGCCTATGGTCATCTCGGACGCCGTCAGCGGGGAGAGCCCCATGGCCTCCGCCTCGGCGGGATCCACCACCGATATCCATCCCATCCGGTACTTCTCGGCCGCTTTGGAAATCGAACGGTAAAGTTCGGGCTCGGTCTTTTTCAGCGAGGCGTCGAGCAAACCCTGAAGCTGCACGTAATGTTCCACGAAAGGCGACACCACGCCATCGTCGTCTATCAGCCTGCGGGCCGCTTCGAATTCGCCCATCGCCGCCGACGGCTCCCTCAGCGCCATGTAATCGCAGGCTGCGATGGTGTGCAGGTAGGCCAGCGGGATGGGGTACATCTCGCTGGAGAAGGTAAGGGCGCTGTTGACGACACCCAGGGAATTTCCGTATTCGCCCAGGTTGAATGCCTGCAACGCAATGAGGTAGCCGGCATAAAGGCGCTGGCCCTCCGGCAGTTGTTTTATCGCCTCGGAAAGAGGAGCGTAGGACGAGCGCTGCTCGGCGAACAGCGTGACGATGGCGCTGTCCACGATAGCGCAAGCCGCTCGCGTCCTCGGGCTGGCGGAATTGCGGATGCCCGCCTCGCAGAGGTCTTCGGTCCTCTTCTTCGCCTTCCGAGCAAAGGAGGGGTGTCCCGAGGCCATATTCGCCATCGAATTCAGCAGCCCGGCCGCAACGCGCACGGAAAGGTCGTTTGGGCTCTCCATGAGGGATTCGCTCTCCCGGACGGAGGCATCGAATTCGCCGCGGAGATAGCCGAGCTCCACTTTGGCAAGCGACACCACGGTCGCGTCGTCGATCTTCTCGATGGCGGCCTGCACGCTTCCGGGTTCGTAAGACGTCCCCATGACGGGCATCGGGAAGCGGAACCGCTCCGGCGGGCGGCTCCGGTCTTTCTTGGCGAACTCGCGCAACCATATGACGAGCGGATCGCTTGCGGTGTCGGGGCTCTCGTCGAGCAAGTCGGCCAAATCGGTCGCCGTCGCCATCGGCTGCACAGCCTTTTCGTCGATTTCCTCTGCCACGGCATCGCGCAGGGTATCCGTCGCATCTGCCGCCTCCATGGCGTCCTCCACCGAGAACTTCCACGAATCGTCGAGTTCGTCCCATTCCTTGCGGACCCCGCGCCTATCGAGATAGGCATTCTCCTCGGCCTCCCGGAAGAGCGCCCTCGCATGGCGGTCGGTGCGCTCGAACGGCGAAGCCCACGAGACGCCGACGCTTAAAAGCAGGGTGCCCTCCCGCTGCTTTTCCCTTAGCAGTTCGCCGGCTTCCGCCTCGATGCCGGAGACGGCCTTGGCCATGGACTCGCGGCTCGCCTCCGGCATGATGACGAGAAAGCAGTCGTCGGCCATCCGGATGATGATATCCCGGGATTCGACGTGCCTTTCTATGAGGATTGCGAGCTGCTTGAAGACGGACTCGCGGTCGTCGCCGCCGAACGCCTCCGCCAGATCCTGCTTGTCGCTGACCTTGATGACGATCATGCCGAGGTCCAGGTTCGACCGCAAGTTGAGGTACCCCAGGTAGACGCTTTCGTCGAAATAGCGCCGATTGTACATCTTCGTGGTCCAGTCGATGTAGAAGCCCCTGCTCTCGAGGAGCGCCTTGTCGACCGCGGGGTTGACGGCGAGCCTGCGCGCGTAATCCGGCACACTCGAGGAAATCAGGCTCTCGAGCACGCAGGGCGTCTCTTTGTCGTTCTGGCAAATGGAGATGGGCTTCGCGGCCACCCAGTAGAGGGTGTCGCCCAGAATCTCGAATTTTTCCCGCTTCTCCCCCGAGATGAGCGCCTGCTCGCTGATGCAGTTATCGCAACGGTCGCAGTCGAACCACTTGCTATAGCAGTCCTGCCCGTAGACGATACGGCCACTCCGGTCGATGATGAGTTCCTTGCAGGCAACCGGGTCGACGAGTCGGACCTCGTCGAAGACGCCGCCCAGATAATCGAGAATCACGGCGATTTCGTCGACCGTGTACCTATCCGCTTCCGCTTGAGCCCCCATGAATCCGCCTCCATATCTTCACGGCGCCGCGACTGCCGACCGATGCGACCCGTCGGATACCGCGCCACCGTGCTTCCGCGCGTCCGCACCTTTAGTCGCCAACGCCCTCGATTCGTCTGGGAAGTATACCCTCCGATCGACCTCAGGCGAGGAATGCTATTTGGATTATCTGGGGAAACGAGAGCCAAGGGGATACCTGTTTCGAAGCCGAAATGGGCATTGCGGCCGAGCGAGCTGGCGAAATCCCGCCCCGTCCGGCCGATTTCGCGCCCTTGCGAACAGATACGACCCCTTCAAGGGGGTCCTAACCGAGCTCGGAGGGCACCTTGGAGCGAGGCGGCGGGCCTACCGCGTGGCATACGCGGACGCGGCGCGAGCCCAAGGTGGGTGGCCGGGCCGCCCGCGTCAGAGAGCAAGGACGGCTGCCGCTTAGGGGAGGTCGTCCTGGTCGAGCCAGCACTTCCCCTCGGATGCGGGCACGGCGAACAGCTTCCCCAGGTTCTGCCTGTTGCGCGCTTGGTGGAAGCGGAAGAGCATGCGGCCCTCTTCGCCATTGCCTTGCGAGACCAGTTCTTCGACCGGACCCAGAATCTCGATCTTGCCGGCGTTGTGCGACATCACGAATCGGAAGGACTTGCCCATGCCGTTCAGGTTGCCGCGTGCCTCGTCGACGATTTCGAACCCGCGACGCAGCGGCACCTGGAAGCGAGCTTCCACACCGGCGACGGGACGGCATTGGAACACGTAGTAGGGGAACACGCCCGCCGAGATGAGGCCGTTCATCAGGTTCGCCAGCGTCTGCGCATCGTCGTTGACCCCCGCGAGCAAAACCGTCTGGTTGCGAACGGGAATGCCCGCTTGGAACAGCCTCTTCACCGCGCTCCGGGATTCAGGCGTTATCTCCGCGGCGTGGTTGAACTGCGTCACCACGTGGATCTGCTTGCGGGCATTGAACTCGGCCAGCATCTCCACGAGCTCGTCATCGTGCGCGATGCGCTGGGGAAGGACAACGGGCACGCGCGTGCCGAAGCGGATGGCGCGGAGGTGCTCGATGGGCGCAAGCGCCTCCAGGTAACGCCGTATCTCGCAATTGTCGAGCGTGAAGGGATCGCCCCCCGTCACCAGCACATTGGTTATCTCCCGATGCTTCCCGATGTAATCCGCAACCGCACCGAGGTCGCGCACTACCTCGTCGCGCGACTTGCCGACGAACCTGCGGCGGAAGCAGTGCCGACAGTACAGCGCGCAATTGCTCGTGGCGATAAGGAGCGCCGTCTCGGCGTATTTATGCTGAAGACCCGGGAGCACCGTGCTTGCGGCCTCGCCGCTGGTGTCGGCCAGGCCGACATGATCGAGCTCTTCCAGGTTGGGCACGCTCATGCGGCGTATCGGGTCGGCGGGATCGTCCGGGTCGATGAGCGACAAGTAATAGGGATTCGCGAAGAAGGGGTAGGTGCCCTGCACCTTTGCCAAATCCTCGAGCTGCTCGGGGGGGATGCGCAACTCCTCCTGCAGCTCGGCTACGTCCCTGCTTCCATCAGAGACGAGCTTCTTCCAATCGACGTTATCTTGCCGGCCCATTTCGCACCTTCTTTCTTCCCCTCCGCAGTTGCATATGGAGGCCTCAGAAAGACCGCTGCGAAAAACAGCTCTAGACCCTCGTGCGGGTCTTCCCTGTCTTTGCGCCATCGGAATTCCTGAAGAGTGAATATCTCGGAGTATTATACCCGAGTGCGGGAGGGGTTTCGAATCGCCCTCAAAACGCATATGAGCCCAGCCCGCTCGCCCGCGGGACGGACCGTTCGACCCCCCGGCCGACCGCTACGCCCTATCCCTCTTTCGGGTGCTATCGTAATCGATGAAAGAGGAGAGGGGAGCATCGATGAAACCGTCTTTCGAGGATACCGTCCGCGCACGCAAGAGCGTGCGCTCCTACGACAGGAGACCGCTTTCCCAGGCCGATCGGGCGGCGGTAGAGGACCTGCTCGCCCACATGCAGGACGACACGCCGTTTCCCGGCCGCATCACGACGAAACTGCTGGAGGCGAACCGCGGGACGGATACCGAAAAGCTGGGCACCTACGGGGTCATCCGAGGGGCGACCAACTTCATCGGCGTGGCCGTCCAGGACGCCCCCGGCGCCATGGAGGCCGTGGGCTATGCCTTCGAGAAGGTGGTGCTCGGCGCCACGGCACGCGGCCTGGGCACCTGCTGGCTTGCGGGAACGTTCAACCGCGAGCAATTCGAGGGGGCCATGGAGCTCGCCAACGACGACATCTTCCCCATCGTGTGCCCCATAGGCTATCCCAGCGGGAAGGGCTCGCTCGTGAATGCCGTGTTCCGCCGGGCGGGCGGCTCGGATCATCGCAAACCTGCCGACGAGCTCTTCTTCGACGACTCCTTCGAAACGCCGCTTATGCAGGAGGCGGCGGGCGCCTACGCCTTCCCGCTCGAGATGCTCAGATTGGCCCCTTCCGCGGCCAACCGCCAGCCCTGGCGAATCGTGCGCACGGCAGACGCCTTCCATTTCTTCCGCGAGGCCAATCCGCAAAGCAAATACCCTTACGACCTACAGAAACTCGATGTGGGCATCGGGGCGTGCCATTTCCGCATCGCCGCTGCGGAGCGAGAACTCGCCGGTCGCTTCGAGCGCGTGGAAGACAACGGCATCGAAGCTCCCGAGAGCATGGCCTACCTTTTCTCGTGGGTCGAAGGCTGAACGACCCTCGCTCGCACGCTCAGCGCCTCCGCTTCAACGCGTAAGCTGCGAGCAACGCGATCGACCCGGCCAACAAGGTCGCGCCAAGCGCCAGCCACAAGAGGTCGTCCCCGGTCTTGAACAGGCCCGAGGAAGTCACCGAACCCGTCTGGCTGCCGCCGCCGGTGCTGCTGCCGCCGTTCGATACGTTGGACGTGGGACTCTCGCCTGCATCATCGCCGCCCTCGGCGTCCCCTTCGTCGCCTTCGTCGTCTCCCTCGTCGCCTTCATCGTCGCCTTCGTCGTCGTTCTGGGTGTTCGTTACCGTGAAGCCGCTCTCCGCATCTCCCGATATCTCGGACGTATACCCATCTACAGCATTTTCAGAAACAGAATATGCTATCTCGTGCCCATCCGCGGCGTCGTATTTCAGAAGGCCCTCGAAGGTGTGCTGCCATTGCCCGTCGGCATCGAGGGTGGCGGATTCGACTTGGGTCCCGTCGGCCAGGAGGTTCACCGTCACGCTGTCGGCCGTCGGGCCAATCCAGTGCTTCTCGACAAAAACCGATACCCGCACGGGCTCGTCTACGATGGAAACCGATGCCACTTTGTCGGCGCCGAAGTCCTCGGGGGATATCTCCACGGGATTATCGAGCAGCTCGTAGCCTACGGGTGCGGAGACCTCGATTATCCGGTAGCTATCTTTCAGCAGGCCCGTCACCTCGACCTCTCCACTCGAGTTCGTGGTGAACGATCCGATCGTCGTGCCGCTCGACACGCGCACGACTTCGAAAGTGGCGCCCGCAAGCAACGTCCCGTCTTCTGCGGACTTCACTATCTTGATGGAGTAGACGTAGCCCTCGGCCGAGCCGCCCGCGTAGTTGATCTCCGTCCTCGCCGGCCGCGAGAGCATCTCGATGTTGCTGCCGGCGAGCGTGGCCGTGTTGGTGAATATTTCGCCCTCTGCCGGCTGGTAATCGACATGCACGTTATAAGACACGTAGAAGCCCTCGTCGGCGGAAATATTGCCGAGGTTTATCTGGAAGGAGGTGCCGTCCGCGCCCCAATTCACCGCGTACGACGAGGTCATGTTGGTTTTATTCGTCAGCGTCCACGAGCCATTGACGATCTCCCACGTGCCCTTCTCCACGCGAATGCTGTCTTGGACGTAGGACACCCCCGTGCCCCCAAGCGAATCCCCGACCACGGCGTTGTCGATGTCGATCTTCTCCTGGTTGATGTCGATGCCGTAATTGATGGTCTGCGCATCGCCGGACGATTGCCAGCCCGACTTGTTCAGGGTCCGCGCCGTCGGCGTGCCCACGCCCTCGAAATGGACATTGCCGCCGAAGATGGTCTGGCCCTCGACGAGGAAGTTGAGCGGAATATCCGTCTCCTCCTGGACGACGGTGTGATCGACGCGCACCCGGAAATAAAAGCTGCCCGAGACATCGGAATGGGTTTCGGGATAATCGGTGTAGGTGATGACTATGGTCTTCGTGCGCGAATCGACCACGGCGTTAGCGACGACATTGCCCTTGGAGTCGGTAATGGCGAAGGGAAGGGAATTCACGATGTCGAGCTCGGCAGGCAGCTGCACGGTAGTCGTGTCGCCCTCATGCACCTGGCCGTTAGGAAGGACGAAGTCCGCATGGATCTCGAACTGCTCCCAGATGGAGAGGCTTTCCACGTCCTCGCCCGAAGTCGTGGTGGCAGAGATGTTAGTGATAACCCCGTCCTGGGCTTGGCGGAGGAAGAAGGTCGCCTCGTCCATGAGCGTTCGCGCGAGTTCGACCACGTTGTCCGCCACGGCGAGAACCGGAACCGCCTCATTCGACCGCGCGAGAGCTTGCATCGCTCGGTCCGCCGGGTCCGTCGCTTGCGACGCCCCGCGAGAAGCTGCTGCATCGGAGCCCGTGAAAGGCGAAGCGGATGCCGGCGGGTCGGAAACGGCGCCACCATCGGCGTCGGGGTCGAGGCCGGAGTCGGGGGAATCCGCTTCCGCGCCCTCGGCTTCGCCTATCCCTTCGGTGCCGACTGCTTCTTCGGTGTCGTCTGCTCCTTCGGCGTCGCCAGCGTCCGTTGCCTCCGGGCTGGGCCGAAGGGCGCCTGTGGAGCCTTCCTCCTGTACCGAATCTTCCGACGAAGACGTTTCACTCGCCTCAGAACTTGTGCCCGAAGACGAATTACGTGCCGACGAGCTGGCGCTATCCGCATTACCGGCCAAATCCGCTGCAGCGCCGATCTTGGCAGAGGCGCCCTGCGAATCCTCGGCGGCGAAAGCGTTCATGCCAGCACCCGCCGCAAAAGCAACGCCCGTCGGCAAAGCGATAATCAAAATAGCAGCAAACAGCCGCAAGAAGCTTGTCTTCATGACTGCCCTTCCCCTTGGAGCCGAAGCGCACGAATCCTCCGATTCGCGCACCGTCAATTGCCGCCCGTCCGCCAACGCGGCGCACGCAGACGGCGAAGGCAAGCATTCGCCTGCCATAACTTCTTAATCTTCAATGCTGCCGAGCGTTCCGAACATGCCCGTTTCCGCCTCGATATGGGGCGCAGACAGGCAAGGGAGAGTCCGGGGAGGCTTTCGGAACGCACCGCAAAGGCGGAATAGCAGCGAGAAGGCAGGTGCGAGCATGCCCGGAGGGCACTCTTCGGGAAGGATTCGGGCGGCGAGGAGGCGGGAAAGGGGAGCGGAAAGAAATCTTACCGGCGCTTCGCGCCCTATCTCATTTGGTGTTCAGAGCCGACCCAGGGGCTTCCCGCGGGTGCGAGGGCCGCAATCGGGGTAGAAGCCGCATCGGGGCGCAAGAGGGCGGCTAGCGCACTATGCGGAAGTACCTCATCAGGGTGCCGGTGTAGAGGCCTTTGCCTTTGATCGTCACCTTGTAACGACCCGGCTTGGCGCAGCCTTTAGCGTACTTCACCGTATAGCTCTTGCCCAGCTTCAGCTTCTTACCGTCCGCGCCCTTCACCGTCACGCCGGGCTTTTTGGCCTTGCCGGTGTACTTGCACACGCTTGCGGAAAGCTTGGCGCTCTTCAGTTTCGCCACTATCGTGAACGTGCGCGAGAGCGTGCCCGCATACGCGCCTTTGCCCTTGATCGTCACCTTGTAGGCACCCACGCCCTTGCGCCCGCTCGGATAGCCGACGGTGTAATCGCGCCCCCGCACCAGCGTCTTCCCGTCCGAGCCCTTCACCGTCACGTCGGGTTTTACGGCCTTGCCGCTATAGGTGTACTTGCTCGCGGAAAGCGTGGCCGCCTTCAGCTTGCCGACGATGGTAAAGGTGGGCGAAAGCGTGCCCGAATAGTTGCCGATGCCCGTAATCTGCACACGTGCCGACTCCCCCACCTGCGTGTTGTTGGAGTACGACAGGGTGTAATCGCGCCCCCGCACCAGCTTCTGACCGCCGTAATTCAGCACGACCGAGGGCCGAATCTCGCTTCCCGTGTAAGTCTGACCGGCTATGGCGGCAACGCTCACCTGGGACAGGTCCGCTGCGCGGATCGGAAAGGACACGCTGACGCTACCCTCGTAGTCTCCCTTCCCCTTGAGGGTGAAGGAAGCGAGAGAGGATCCCGTGGTGGCATTGACGTTATTGTCGCCGCCCGTAATCTCGTAGTCCGTGCCTAAGACGAGCTCCGTCTCCTTCCCGTCTACGACCATCGTCACGGAGAGGTCGTCTTTCCCGGGAATTATGGCCGAACCGGTGTAGGTGAGGGTCCTGGAGAGCGCGACACGCGGATTGCCGCTCGTGAACGCGATGCGAGGCACCGCCTCTCCGGACGCATTGTAAGCCGGCCATTCGTAGTCGTCGCTGTCATAGGTCGTGTCGGTTGCCGCGGGCGTCAGGCTCGTGTCCGATATGTGCTCGAGTTCCGCCCATTTCGCGTCGCTCTTCAGGAAATACTTAGTCGAGGGCGTGGCATCCTCGCCCGCATCCGTGCCGTCTGCGTAAACGGGATCGTCCCAGGTCACATCGACGTTGTACCAGTTGTCCCCCAGTTTGACGCGATTCCAGGCGTGCCCGGAATCGGCGGCGATCTGACATTCGATTTCCAGCTGTTTCATGCAGGCCGCGAACGCATAGACATACCCCTCGCAGACGGGTTTGCGCTCCACCAGGGCCCCGTAGGCGCTCCACGCGTACCAATAGGCAGAGGTGTCCGCCGACTCCGCCGCATCGTTGTTGTACGTGCACTTGCGAACCAGATAGTCATGAACGGCCTTGACCTTTTGGGCCTCGTCGGTTTGGCCCGTGGTCCAAGAAATCGCATCGTTGAGCGCGTCGTTGAACTCCCCCTCCATAGCCTCCGTTACGGAATCGGTCTTGAAGTGAAGCTCGATCGGCTGCAAGATGGTAACGTAGCCGTCGCGGTACGTGTAGCTGATCTTGCCATGACCTTCCCCTGCCCAGAAGAACTCCGGGTATTCGACGACCACCTGGGCGATAAGGGCGCCCAAACGCGTGCTGTTCGAGGTCCACTCCTCTTTAACATAGGGAATCTGGAGATCGCTCAGGTTCAGCGTCGTCCTGTTTCGGAAGGCCTGCACGATACGGTCTCGAACCTCATCCCAAACGTCCTGCTCCTCGGTAGCCGCAGCAGCGAGTACGGGGGCGGGCGCTGCGGACACGGACGCTGCGGACGCATCGGCAGTCGCAGCCCCGTCGGGTGCGGCAAACGCACAAGGCGCACAAACAAGGAAACAGGAGCAGGCCACTGCCAGCAGCAAAGCCGCAAGCAACTTCAGACAGCTCCCCCTTGCGACTTCACCCTGCATGATTCCCCCCTATCTAGAACCTGCCCCCTATTCTATGTGCTCCACGCCTGTCCCGAACGGGGAATCGGCAGAATGCTCCTCTCGGCTTTGCAGGGTCGCGCACTCCCTTCGCGCACGCCCCTCGTCAGCCGGGTTCCGCGGCCACGGCGCCCGAAGTGCTCTATACTCAGAGCAATGATATTCGCCCATGGAAGGGAGTAAGGATGTTTTGCTCACATTGCGGAGCGCAGAACAACGAAGGCAATGCGTTCTGCCTGAATTGCGGGCGCCCGCTGAAAAAACCAGCCGCACCGTCGGAGGCGGCAGGCGCCCAAGCCCAACCAGCCGCCAATGCCCCGGCCCAACCTGGCTTTCAACCCCAAACCCCGCAGACGGCCTACCGGCAACCTGCAGCCCAGGAAGGCGTCTTGGGAGCCGCCTGGCGCGACATCACCGGCACGCAAGGATGGTTCAAGAAGATTCTTTTCCTCTGCCTGGTAGGATGCGTGCCCATCCTGAATTTCTCGGTTTCGGGCTATGCCCTGCGCTGGAGCCGCGAACTCTCGTTCGGTAAGCGCAATCCGCTCCCGAGGGAAATCTTCAGGAAGAAGGAGATTCTCACGGGTTTCCGCGCTTGGCTCGCGCAGCTTTCCCTCGGCTTCGTGTACTGCATCCTCGGCCTTTTGGCGACGCTTCTGCTTTCCGCGTTTTTCGGCCTGTTCAGCGTGCAAGCCGGTGCGACAATTGCCGCCCTCGTCTTTATCGTGCTGTCCTTTGGCATGGCCTTCTTCTGGCTCCCCCTCGTGAATGTCTCCATCATGCGCATGACTGCGGTGGACTACTTGGAGGCGGCGCTGAATCTGCCGAAGACCTTCAAGGCCTTCAAACGCGCCATGGGCGGAGCCATCGGCGCGACAATCGTTCCCCCTCTCCTGTCCGGGCTCGTCACTTTCCTTCTCTTCACCCTTATCGGCGGCATCATCGGAGCCTCTGCCGCATCGAACTTTTCCAACTTGAACAGCCTCTACGGCATGTACGGCATGACGGGCTTCTCGCCCGCGAAAACCATGACCGGCCTGCTCGGGATCGGCACGAGCGCGCTCTTCCTCTACCTTCTCCTCGGCATCGTCTCCTCCATGTTGGGCACCTTCGCCATGCTCATAACCTGGAGGGCCATGGGGCACTGGACCGCACGATATGCAAGCGAATGGATAAAGGAATCGGACGAGGAATTCGTCCTGCAAATGGCCGAAGACCGTGCGGCGCCTGCTGCGGCTGCCGCTGCGGCTGCCGCGACGGCACCGCCCACGGCTCCCGCCGCTTACGCGTGTCCCGACGACAGCACCCCCATAGATCCCTCCGCTCCCGCTTCGAGCGCAGGTGCGGACAACAATTACAACCAGTAGAAACGAGGTACCGGATATGAGCAGCATCTGCAAATTCGCCTGCGGCCTTATCGTCGGCGGCTGCATCGCGTGCGCCATCGTCCATCGCCGCGTCATCGTCGCCTGCGTGAAGGGCGAACCGCTTCCCGAACCGCCCGAATGGCACGTCAAATACCATCCGGGCTTCGCGAAGCAGCAGAGCGCCCGACGACGAAAAATCGCATAAGGACCCGGCGACGGCGGACCGCAAGCAAGTCGGCCCACCGTCGTCCTTTCATGCGGATCCTAGCCTTCCTAGCCTTCGGCAGCCGGCTTGGCCTCTTCCGTCGGCTTCGATTTCGGCTGGGTAATGCCCCGATACACCAAGGCGGCGATGCAGCCGCCTGCCAGCGGGGCGAGCACGAACACCCACAGCGGCGCCATCGGGTCGGCATTGCCCGCCAGAGTCGCCACTATCGCGGGGCCGATGCTCCTGGCGGGATTCACCGAAGTGCCGGTGAATCCGATGCCGGCGATGTGCACGAGGGCCAGGGACAGGCCAATCACGAGGCCCGCGAGAGAGCCGTGTCCCTCCTTCTTCGACGTTACCCCGAGAAACGCCATAACGAAGATGAACGTGAGCACCGTCTCGACCAAGAATCCCGCGCCGGCGGAGCCGTTCACTCCCGCGAGCCCATTGCTTGCCAGGGTTCCCGTCGCATCCGGAACGTCCCCGAGCGCGAAAATGCACAGGAGCAACCACGATGCGAGCAGCGCGCCCACTATCTGGCTCACGATGTACCAGGCGAAGTCCTTCCCGGACATGCCGCCGTTCATGAATACCGCCAGCGAGACCGCCGGATTCACATGGCAGCCCGAGACGTTCCCGATTGAGTACGCCATCGCCACGATTGCGAGCCCGAAGGCGAGCGCGGTAAGCAGATACCCCGAGCCCGCCGACGCATCGCACCCTACGAGCATGGCGGTCCCGCAGCCCACGAAGACCAGCACAAACGTCCCTATGGCTTCAGAAATGTACTTTCGCATTCGACCATCCTCCTTGCAAGTTGCCGTGCAGCGAATGGCCTTCCCCCCATCCGCCATGCTTGAAACCTACTGCGCACAGGAGGGCCGATTCAGGTCTGATGCATCGGGAATTCGTGCCACGACGGGCGACATCCGTGCAGAGGGGGATTTTCGGGCCTACGCAGGCTGAAGTTCACGCCGATGCGCCATCGCATGCCTTCAGGATGACTGCGCTGCGCTCGGGCACCCCGACGCGCAGAAGGCCTTCCTTCACGATGCAGCCCGCATACCGCGAGCCGCCGGCGCCGAACCCCGCCGCCTGCGTTTCGAGGCAAGACTCCACTCGGCAGCCATCGGGCATGCCAAGCGCCCGGGCGCGCACGCAAATCTCCTGCGCTTCGTCGGCGTTGTTGCACAGCACGGCAATCCGATCGTCGCCGAGGAAGCGTCCGAAGGCAATCCAGCCCCAGCCCCCGCCGAGCATAGCCAACGAACCCTTGCGCAAGCACGGATGCTCCTTGCGCAGTCGCGCAAGCGCGCGGTGAAGCTCCACGAGCCCCTCGTCCTCGCGACCCCAGGGATACGCGCGGCGGCAATCCGGGTCGGTCCATCCGACTTGCCCCGCCTCGTCTCCGTAATAGATGGTGGGAGCGCCCGGCCACGTCATCTGCACGACGATCGCCTCGCGCAAGACACGTTTGTCGATGCCTTCGCCCGCCGCGGCGGCGCCGACGGTCCCTGTGCGCCCAATCGTGCGGTTGGTCCTGGTCAAGAAGCGGGAATGATCGTGATTGGAAAGCTCGTTCATCGCGCAGAGCAGCGAAGACCAGGAGAATCGGGCCATGGTCTCGCGCATGGTCGCGCAGAACGCCCTACCGTCCTGATACAGGCTGTCGTCTCGCGCGTCGCTGTGCTTCTCCATGCCGGTAAGGAAGAATGTGAGCGGCTCCATGAAGGCGTCGTAGTTCATGACGGTGTCCCACTGGTCGCCTTGCAGCCAGGGGGCGGGGTTGCCGTAATGCTCGGCCAGAATGAGCAATTCCGGGTTCACGCGCTTGAGCTCTTTGCGGAAACGCTGCCAGAACTCGTGGTTGAACTGCTCGCTGTGCCCCAGGTCGGCGGCGATGTCGAGGCGCCAGCCGTCTATGGAGTAGGGAGGCATGGCCCAGTGGCGCGCAATGCCGATGATCTCGTCGCGTAGCTCGAGGGATTGCTCGTAGTCCAGCTTGGGAAGTGTGGGGAAGCCGCACCAGGTCTCGTAGTCATCGGAAAGGGAGCCCTCGAAGCGGAAGAACCGGCGCAGGGGGCTTTCGTCCGATTGGTATGCGCCCGGCGCCCCCTTCTCCTGCAGCTGGTAAATTCCCTCGCGATCCATCCAGCGATGAAACGACCCGCAATGGTTGAACACGCCGTCCAGGATTATCTTCATGCCGCGCCGGTGGATTTCCCCGCAGAGCTCGGCAAACAGCCCATCGCTCCTCTCCAAGTTCTCCAGAGAAGTCGTTCTGCGGATATATTGGCGGGCGCTGCGATTCGAGCAATCGCCTTCGGCAAGGGGGGAATCCTCGTCGTCGGAGATCACGGCAAGATGAGGGTCGATATGCCGATAATCCTGCGTGTCGTATTTATGCGAAGAAGGCGACACGAAAACCGGGTTCAGGTAGATCGCCTCGACGCCGAGCGACTGCAAGTAGTCCAAGTTGGCAGCGACGCCCTGCAGGTCTCCGCCGTAGAAGCAGCGGTAATCGTCGGTCGCCGGGGGAGCATGCCAATCCCGGATTTTGCGCACAGGCGAATCGTCGTATGCGTATTCGCGGTCGACTACATCGTTTCCAGCATTGCCGTTCGCGAAACGGTCCGGGAAGATCTGGTACTGAAGGGCGCCCCGAGCCCATGCGGGCGTCTTGCATCCCGGGACGATGCGGAAATCAAGATCCGGCCTGGCCTGCGTATCTACGGCCCAGCGGGCGCCGTCGATGTTGCGCTGGAGCCCGTCGCCATCGGCCCAGCGGGCGTCAGCGCGCTGATAGACGATTCCCCGGCGCGCCCCCGCGCATTCCACGTAGATGCGATAGGCTATCGGCTCGAACCCGCATTGGAGACGGGCCTCGTACCACGTGAACAGCTCGTCTTCGCCGCAACGCTCCATGGGCGTGGATGTGCCGTTTGCGGCGAAAAGCAGCCACGCCTTCGCGTCGAGCTGCTTTTCAGCGCGGAGGCGCACGCGCACCCATTGGCCGAAATCGGGTTCGACCGGGCAACGGAACGCCTCGCTCTCGTCGCAGAAAAGCGCCTGGAGCATCCAGTCGTCCAGGTGGCCCTCCGCGATATCGGGCTCGTATCTCTGTTCACGTCCAGCGGGATCGAACTGGCTCATGGAGTCCATCCGTTCCGAAATCCAGGCTTGCCGCCACGGCGCTCCGGTCGGCCTCTGCACCCTGCCGAGGCTCGGGGCATCGCGAACCGCCGCGCCCGCGAGCCGGCGTGCCCGCGAGCATTGCGAATCTTTCGGCGAAAATTATCCCATGCGAGCGGACGGGAGCGCCCGATAATTGCCGAATCGGCGTCGAATCAGCGCGGATTCGACGTACGGATTCTCCTTTGCGCCCGCCGTGTCCCGCCGCCCGCGACGATGGAAATGGTATCGGGAAGAAACTAAATTGCCGGCGGCAGGTTTCAGTAATCCAGCACCTATTCGAGAACTCGCAGTACTCCGAGAAACCTGTCCCCCGTGGTACCAAATAGGCATCCGCCGATGTTCCGTTGACGGCTCTTGCAACTTACTTGAAGCGAGCAAGCGCGTAGCCTGCCTCGCCAGAGCAGGAAGACGGAGGCAGGCGGGGTTCTACTGAGAGGAGCAAGAAAATGTCCAGTTACTTTTTCATTCCCACGAGGAGCATATTCGGAGAAGGATGCGTGAACGAAGTCGGAGAGCTCGTCGCCGACCTCGGCGGCAAGAAGCCCCTCATCGTCACCGATGCTTTCCTGGGGTCCAAGAAAAGCGGCATGGCCGACGATATCGCCAAGATCCTGTCGGATGCCGGCCTGAAGCCCACGATCTTCGCGGGCGCCCAGCCCAACCCGACGGACAAGAACTGCGACGAGGGCAACGCGGTCTTCAAGAAGAACGGCTGCGACTTCATCATCTCGCTCGGCGGCGGCTCCGCCCACGACTGCGCCAAGGGCATCGCCATCCTCGCCACCAACGGTGGCAAGATGCCGGATTATGAGGGCGTCAACGTGGCCGCCAAGGACCTGATCCCGATCGTCGCGATCAACACGACCGCCGGCACCGCTTCCGAGATGACGCAATTCGCCGTCATCACCGACAGCAGCCGCAAAGTGAAGATGGTCGTCATCGACTGGCGCTGCACCCCCAAGATCGGCATCAACGACCCCGCTCTGATGGTCGGCATGCCTCCTTCGCTTACCGCCAACACAGGCATGGACGCCCTTACGCATGCGGTCGAGGCGTACGTCTCGGTGGGCGCGACGCCGCTGACCGACGCTTGCGCCATCAAAGCCATGCAGCTTATCGCCGAGTGGCTCCCGAAGGCCGTCGCCAACGGCACCGACATCGTCGCCCGCGACAAGATGGCCTATGCGGAGTACCTGGCCGGCTGCGCCTTCAACAACGCCGGACTGGGCTACGTGCACGCCATGGCTCACCAGCTCGGCGGCATGTACGACCTGGCCCATGGCGAGTGCAACGCCGTCCTGCTGCCCTACGTCTCCGAGTTCAACATCATCGCCGCTTGCGAACGCTATGCGGACGTCGCCGAGGCGTTGGGCGTTCAGACGGCCGGCATGTCGACGGAGGCCAAGGCCGAGAGCGCCGTCGTGGCCATTCACAAGCTCAGCTCGCTTGTCGGCATCATCCCGAACCTCCATGCTCGCGAGATCGTGAAGCCGGCCGACTTCGAGCATTTGGCCGAGAACGCCATGAAGGACCTCTGCGCCAGCTATAACCCACGTCTGTACACCAAGCAGGATGTCATCGACATCTACCAGCGTGCCTACGACGGGACCCCGCTGTTCTGCAAGTTCTAGGAACGCCGTTGGAAAAAGCGCCTGTTGCCGCGATTAATCCGCCACGCCGTCCCACGCAACGCCTTTTGCCCAACTAGTGACTGTCGCGCGGCAATACGGTGCCATGCGGGCAGCGAGGTCTGATGCGGGTAACCTAGCTACCCGCATCAGCGCGGCGCTTCGATGCGAATCGTACGCCGTCGGCGCCCTCGCTCTCGCGCACTGGGGGCCGTCCAAGTTGACGGCCCCCGTCCTTGCTGCCTGACTTCTGGCAACGCGAGTGCTGCCTTGTTGACCACACTGCGCAAAATGTTTTAATGCACTTCATTCATCAGCGTTGGAGGAAGTCGTCATGAGCGGGAAACTCGCATTCGCCGCCATCGTAGCGGCTTGCGCCCTTTGCTTCGCCCTCGTGGGCTGCGACGGCACTGCCGCGTCGAGCGCGGAGAGCGGGTCGGCGTCCGCAGACGCGAAAGCGAGCTAGGCGGGCGATCGACGGCATCCACCTGGAGATGCCGTTCGCCGGCGCGCGCATGGGGCCTTCGATCCGCTCATCCGTGTAAGGAGTCGGGCTCGGTGCTCGCGCCGGCGGCCCGCGCGAGCCCGCGGGCGGGCCGTCAGCGCACGAAGACGATGTCGTCCATGATCGGCCTGCAGCGCTCCGAGTCCGAGTTGTTCACGTGGTAGTGGCCGAAGAACCATCGCTCGAATTCCAGGCGCTCCGCGACGTGCTTCTGAAGCCAGGCGGTGTACTCGTCGGGCTCCACCCTGCCCATGAAGCCGTCGCTTTGCTCGACGGTCTCGAACGCGCCCGTCGGGGCGGCGTGGGTCAGGATGTAGTCGACGCGCCGGCTCGGCGTCAACGAGGGCATGGTAGCAGAGAACGCCGTGGCGCAGGCCCTTGCCGCCAACGGCCACGGGCTCCACTTCCACGGGTACGGCTACCGACCGGCCGGCGCGAAGCGCGAGAGCGCCTACGAGGTAGACTTCCTCGTCGTCCGCGGCAAGCGCATCTGCCCCATAGAGGTGAAGTCCTCCAGGTACAAAAGCCACAAGTCGTTCGACTACTTCACCGAGAAGTACGACGTGAAGGTCAACGAGCGCTTCATCGTGCACACGAAGAACCTCGCCCGCGAGGAGAACCTGACGTACCTGCCGCTCTACATGGCCATGTGCCTGCAGCCATGCTGGCAGGTGCTGGTTGGCGTGCGGCGCCCGATTCCAGCCGACCCCCTGCTGCTGTTGACAAAAAACCGCCGACAAGCGCGGATTTGTCAATAGGCCCATGCCCCGCCGCCCATGCAGGCCGGCGCTCTAATCTCGCCGAAGCGCCCCGCAGCGCAAGGCGCGGAAAACGATGGCAGCATGTATCTCGGTGGGGGAGGCCCGATTGATGGAAATGGGCAGCCGGGCCAGGGTCAGCCAGGTGAAGGCTCCATTCCGTCGCCTAATGCCCAGGGTGATCCTGTATAGGTTCGCGCTTCCGGCAAAAACCGAAGCCCCAGGTGCACGCAAAGCCCCCTGGGGCTTACTGCATTGGAGACAAACCACGCCATTTTGCCCTGCAACCCACATCTGGCACAAATGTAACACGAAATTCTTGAACGTAACACCTATTTGAGCTACCATATTTGCTACCAATAGAGAATTCGTAATACTTGAGGCTCGATGGCTGGGAAAGATATGACATCCGAGGTGCTGGCGCAAGAGCTCAATGCCTACTGGAACAGGCGCGCTCAAAGCTACTCGAACGGGGTGGTCGGTGAGCTGTCCGACCAGCGTAAAGACACGTGGAAAGCGGCTTTGGCGCAAGCTGCAGAAGACGTGCTCCGTGAGGCTCGCGCCGAGGGTCGTAGACCGCGTGCGTGCGACCTCGGCTGTGGTCCTGGTTTTTTCTCGGTGCTGCTCGCGGAAATGGGCTTCGCCGTCGATGCCGTCGATGCCAGCGAAACCATGATCGCACGCGCGCAAGACAACCTTCTTCATGCGGTACCAGATGGCGTCGTGACGTTTCACGTCTGCGATTTCCTCTCCTTACCTCTGGCGGACGACATGTTTGACCTTTGCGTGTCACGAAACGTAACGTGGCTGATGCGCCATCCCCGCGAGGCCTATGCCGAATGGCTTCGTGTGCTGAAGCCCGGGGGCAAGCTTGTTGCCTACGACGCCAACTGGTACCGCTATCTCGTTGACGAAGAAGTGGCCGCCAAGCGCGCCGCTGATCAGAAAGCCCATGTGCTCGAAGGATGGGACGAAGACGCTCAAGCCACGTCCGACGAGGAAAAGCGCTGCGAGGAACTTGCCCGGAGCCTTCCCTTTACGGCGGTGCTTCGTCCATCGTGGGACCTCGAAACGCTTGCCGATCTTGGTGTCGCGCAGTGCCGCGCAGACGAAGACGCTTGGAAACGGATCTGGTCTGAAAACGAACGGCTCTATTATGGTGCGACTCCCATGTTCATGGTAGAGGCCGTCAAATAGGTATTCGTCGTGATCTTCGGGAACTCGCATAGGGCTGAAGCTGCGAGCAGGGCTTCGACAATAGGAAAAAGCGTACTGGGCATACTTGTCGTGGTTGTGGGCGTCACTTTTTTGGCCTACCTGCTTTCCTATCTTTCGCCCACCGATCCCGCCACGCGCTATTTCACCGATCACGGTATGGTGCCAACGGCCGACCAGCTGGCGGCGAAACGTCACGAGCTTGGTCTCGATCGCCCGTTCCTGGAGCAGTACGGTTCCTGGCTCCTGAGCCTCTTCCAAGGCGACCTGGGCGAATCGTATCGCAACGGGCGGTCGGTGTCGGGCTCGCTCATGTCGTGTCTGCCATTTACGTTGGCGCTCACGGCGACGTCGTTGGCGCTCACGCTTGTGATCTCGATCCCGCTGGGGCTCGCCTGCGCATATAGGAAAGACGGCATCCTCGACAACGTGGTACGGGCCATCACCTATGCATTCTGTTCTCTGCCCACGTTCTTCGTCGCGTTGCTCTTGCTTTGCCTTCTGTCGGTTCGGCTTCACCTGTTCCCCGTGCGGTCTACACCTGACCTTGCGGGCATCGTCATGCCCACGCTTTCGATGGCGTTGCCCCTTTCGGCCTGGTACGTCCGCCAGGTCCGCACGGTCGCGCTCGAGCAGTTGGACGCTCCTTACGTGGATGGCCTGCGTTCGCGCGGTGTTTCGGAGAGGCGGATCCTGTTCGTACATGTACTGCGCAATTCGTTTGTACCGTTGCTCGCGCTCGTGGGCATATCCATTGGGTCGTTGCTGGGCGGCTCTGCCATCGTGGAGAGCATCTTCAACTGGCCGGGTGTAGGCAACTTGTCGGTTTCGGCAATCGGCTCGCGCGATTACGCGGTGGTGCAGGGCTATGCGTTGCTCATGGCGCTCGTGTACCTGATGGTGAACTGGGTTGTCGGTTTGCTGCAGCGCATGATTGACCCCCGCATTGGCAAGGGGGGTGCATAGGGCATGCGCCGTTCCCGCGAAAAGGCGCGGCTCATCGTGTGGGCTGTTGTGGCTGCCGTATTCACAGCCGTCCTGGTTGCCGTGCCCTGTATCGTACCCTTCGACCCCAATGCCACCGACCTTCCGCATGCATACTGTGCGCCGGGGGTCGACGGCTTCGTGCTGGGGAGCGATTCCGTGGGGCGTGACGTGCTCGTGCGGACGCTGTTCGGCGGCAGCGAGTCGGTGCTCATGGCGTTTGCGATCGTGGCTCTCTCGCTTGTGCTGGGCTGCGCGATCGGTCTTGTCGCAGGCCTGGCAGGTGGTGCTGTAGATGCCGTGCTCGACAAGCTCATAACCACCTTCCAGGCATTTCCCAGCTTCGTACTGGCCATCGCCATCGCTGCGATTCTCGGTCAGGGCTCGGTGAACATGGTGGTAGCTGTCGTCGCCGTGAAGTGGACGGAATTCGCCCGTCTTGCCCGGAGTCTGGCGTTGACGCTGAAGGAGTCAGACTGCGTGCGATCGGCTCGCGTGTGCGGAGCGGGGCTTGCGGCGATTGGTCGTAATTATCTGCTGCCCAACATGGCTTCGCCGCTGGTCGTGATGGCTGCGCTTTCCATAGGTGACGCCGTGCTCACCATGGCCGGCATGTCGTTTCTGGGCCTGGGGCCAGGGCGCCCCACCAACGAATGGGGCGCCATGATGAGCGAACAGCGTTCCGCATTCCAGTTTGCGCCCTGGTGCATCCTCGTGCCGGGTCTGGCACTCTTTGCTTCTGTGACCATTTTCAACTTGTTGGGTGACGCGCTGCGCGATGCGCTCGATGTGCGCTCCCAAGTGGTTGATGGTGCTTTTGATACCGACGGTTCAGGCGATGGCTTCGAAGAGGGAGGAGCCGGAAAGGAGAAAGGAACCATGGGTCTGTCAAGAAAACGCAAAGGCATACTTGCCATGGCAGCGGCGGGGTGCCTGATGGCGGCGCTCGCGCTCGGAGGGTGTACGAGCGGCGGGGTGCCTTCGGGCGCCGACGGCTCGGATGCGGTGTCGTCTGACGGCGCCGAAAAGGTGCTCAACGCAGGTTCGACCGCGTACTTCTACGCCGAGAGCATGGACCCGGCTAACAGCTGGGATGGCTGGGAGATGCAGTACTACGGCATCACCGAGAACCTGATGAGGCTCTCCGACGACTTCACCGTCGAGCCGTGGCTGGCCACTTCGTGCGAAAACGTCGACGAACTCACCTGGAAGCTCGAGCTGCGTGACGACGTGCTGTTCAGCAATGGCGAGAAGATGACCGGCGATGCGGTGAAAGCGTGTCTCGAGCGCACCTATGAGGTGCAGCCGCGTGCGGCGGAAACGCTCGACATCGAATCCATCGAGGCGGATGGCCAGACCATCACCATCAGGACCAAGCAGGCTGTGCCGTCGTTCGAGAACGTGATCTGCGACCCGGTGTTCAGCATCTACTATGTGGGCGACGGTATCGACTACGCAGCCGACACGCCCTGCACGGGCCCCTACAAGATGTCCGAATACATCTTCGAGGATCACACGACGCTCGTTCCCAACGAGTACTACTGGGGCAGCACTCCCAAGCTCGACAGGATCGTGCTCTACACGTTCTTCGACACCGATAGCCAGATTCTGGCGATGCAGAACGGCGAGCTCGACATCTTGGCCATGCCAGGTGCGTCCGCCTACAAGACGCTCGTCGACAACGGCGATTTCGTGAAGCTCTCCAACACGTCTACCCGCGCGGACTTCGTGCGCTTCAACATGACGCATCCGGTGGTTGCCGATCCTGCCGTGCGCACAGCTGTTTCGTACTGCATCGACCGCGAGAACTACGCCGACGTCATCAACCTGGGCACCGAAGTTCCCAGCTACGGCGTGTACAGTTCGCAGCTGCCCTACGGCGGCACTGACGGGCTCGACGTGACCGTGGACAAGTTCAGCACCGAAGAAGCGGCGAAGGTACTCGACGAAGCAAACATCGTGGATACGGACAATGATGGCGTTCGCGAACTGCCCGACGGCACTCCGGTCGAGATCACGCTGCACAATTGCTCTACCTATGAGCGCTTCGTGAACCTGGTCGACGACCTGCAGTCCAAGCTCGCTTCCGTGGGTATCGCTCTCAACGTCGTGTCAGTTGACTACTGGCTGCAGGACGAGGAGACTTACAGTAAGGACGATCCCGATATGACCATCGACAGCTACGGCATGGCGCCCACGGGCGATGCCGACTACTTCGCCAGCATGTGCTTCACCTCCACGGGGTCGAGCAACTTCGGCAAGTACAGCAATCCCGAAGTGGACAGCCTGGTGAAGGAGCTCGAGGCGACCTTCGACGCTGCCGAGCGCGACCAGATCGTGAAGCAGATCTCGCAGAAGGTGCTCGACGACAACGCGTACATCTTCTTCTCGAATTCCGAGACCTCCTATATTGCGAGCCCGAACGTGAAGGGCATCGCCGTTGCGCCGAGCGAGTACTACTTCATCACGGTTGACACCGATATCGAGTAATGGCTTGGCAGGTGCGCGGAAACATATCTTGAGCATCAGCGGCTTGGACGTCTCCTATGGGGGCGTCCAAGCCGTGCGTGGAGTATCCCTCGACGTCGCCCCTGGCGAGATCGTGGGAATCGTCGGTGAAAGCGGTTCGGGGAAATCCTCGGTCCTCCGTGCGACGGCCGGCTTGCTTGGGCGGGCTGGCAGCGTGACGGGTGGGAGAATCGCCTACGGAGGACGGGATGTATCGCGCCTTACGCGGCGCGAGATGAATGCCTTGCGTGGAGGGGGCATCGCCTATGTCTTCCAAGATCCGATGGCCTCTCTCGACCCTCTCTATCGCATCGGTACTCAATTTGACGAATGCATTCGGGCGCATGGGACTGCGCAAGGCGTGGCAGTCCGTGCGCTCGAGTGCGATTTGCTTGCCGAAATGGGCTTTGATGATGCTGAACGCGTTTTGGCGTCGTATCCGCACGAGCTGTCTGGAGGTATGTGCCAGCGCGTGGTGCTGGCGATGTCGGTGGCGTGCGACCCAGCGCTCCTGCTCGCAGACGAGCCGACGAGTGCCCTCGACGTGACGAGCCAGCTGCAGGTTTCGAGCCTGCTGCTGCGCATTCGCGAGCAGCGGGGATGCGCCATCCTCATCGTGAGCCACAACATAGCCGCCATAGCCCAGGTTGCCGACCGCATCGGTGTCATGAAAGGCGGACGGTTGGTGGAAACGGGCGATCGCGAGCAGGTGCTCCATGCGCCCCAGCATCCCTACACGAAGGCCCTCATTGCCGCCATCCCGCGGGGTGATGGCACGTTGCCGCAGGTCATCGAGACCAGTGGAGGTGGAAACGATGTTGCTTGAGGTAAAGGGCGTTTCCAAGTCGTATTCCACGCGCAATGGCGCATTCTTGGCGCTCGATGATGCTGGGTTGAGCGTAGATTCTGGCGAGATCGTGGGGCTAATCGGCACGAGCGGCTCGGGCAAGAGCACTCTGGCGGATATCATAACCGGGCTTGAAGTTGCCGATGAGGGGACGGTGTCTTTCGATGGCGTGCAGGCTGATGCGTCGGTGCGCATGGCGAGGCGCGCGCGTGCCTTCAAGAAGGCAATGGCTGGGATGCAAATGGTGTTCCAGCATCCCGCTTCGTCCTTTTCAGCGCGCATGCGCATCGGGAAAGGGGTTGCCGAGGGAGTGGGCTACAGGGGCGTTCCCCAGGCCGAACGAGCGGAGCTGGCCCTTTCCGCAATCGAACGCGTGGGCCTACCGCGCTCGTATGCGGACAAGTACGCCTGGGAGCTTTCGGGGGGCGAATGCCAGCGGGCGGCTTTGGCCCGCGCCATCGTGGGCAGGCCGAAGCTACTCGTGTGCGATGAGCCCACGAGTGCGCTTGACGTTACCGTGCAGGCGCAAATCGTGAACCTCCTCGTGCGCTTGTGTGCCGAAGAGGGCATGGCCTGCCTGTTCATCAGCCACGACCTTGCGCTCATGCGTGGGTTGTGTTCTCGCTCGTATGTCATCGATGCGGGCTCCATCGTCGAAGAGGGGCCTGTGGCGAAACTATTCGAAGATCCTCGCGCCGACGCAACCAAACGCCTGGTTGCGTCGGTCGCCACGATCTGATGGCTGGTAATTCAAGCCTGACGCATGGCCCCATCGTCAAAGGAATCGTGCTGTTCGCCTTGCCAATTGCGGCTCAGACGCTGGCCATCGTGCTTTCGAACGTGCTCGTCCAGCGCCAGGTCGACCTTCTGGGCGTCGAGGCGGTGGCGGCATTCGCCATCTACCTGAAAGTGGAGCTGCCCATCTACTATCCCATCCTGGCCATGGGGCAGGCTACCATGACGTTCGTGGCGCAAAACGCCGGTGCGGGCGACCGTGCGCGCTGCGTGAAGGGCATCAGGACGTGCCAGGTCGTGGGCATCATGCTCACGGTGGCGCTTTCGGCTACCATGCTCGGTGTGGGACACGGGGCATTTTGGCTGTTCGACCGCAATGAGGCTGTCATATCGCTGGGCTTGGCGATGATCTTCGCCACGTTCCCGTTCTATTTCATCTACGCCGTGCTGGAAGTGCAGGCAGATGCCATGCGCGGGTACGGCCTCTCCCTCGCCCCGGCCATAGCCGTGCTCGTCAACATCTGCGTGCTGCGCGTCGTGCTCGTGCTCCTCTTGGGGATGGATGGCACGAGCGTCGTCGAAATCACTTCCACCTATCCGATCACGTGGTTCACGGCAGCGGTATCGGTCATCGCCTGCCGCAAAGCCTTGCGTGTCTAGCGGTTCCAAGCTTCCAGTGGCATCGGTTGTGGCAATCTACGTCTTAGGTAACTTTGCGAAGTAACCGCAACGTCCGTGGAGAAGCCGTGTTCCCCGAGATAAGCGCAACGTCTAGCAACCCATTTGGCCGAGCTTTTGCGCAAGACGGGCGTGCGCGTCGCATCGCCGGGCACAACCATGCTCATGCTGGCGGCCGACCCCGGCATATGCGGCGGGATCCCCAATGTGGCGAACCTCGTCGTCGAGCTCGCCGAAGAGCATCCCGGCTTCGAAGCGGAGGCAACTGCGGATGCCCCGCTCTTCCCCGATGCCGCAGCACGGCGCCTTGGCTGGCTTCTGGACGCGTTCGGCGCCGGTGCGCCCGACGGGCTCGTCGGCTACTGCGCGACACTCGCAAGCGAGCCGTCCCTCCTCTCGCCGGCATCCACCAGGACGGGCAAGCTCGATGCGAAGTGGAGGATCGTGGTGAACGAGGAGGTCGACCCGGACATACGATGCGCAGGACCGACATAGCCCCTTCTACGCTGGAGAAGCCGACATCCCGACGTTTCAGCCGGAGGAGCTCGTCGCCACGAAGCTCCGCGCGCTGTACCAGCGCAAGAAGGGCCAAGGCCTCTACGGCCTCTGGCTCGCGCTCTCCGTCCTCGACCTCGACCCCGAGGCGATCGTGGCCGCTTTCCCCGCCTACAGGCCCGAAGGCGAATCCCTGTAGATCACAATCGAACAACTGCGTAATCGATACCTGACCGCCAAATGGGAAATCCCTGATTAGCGGCAATCTGATGCAGCGGGACAATCACTTTTGTTACGGAGCCTGTAAACGAGTCGAGTGCAGCATCGGTTCGCTCGTACTGCATTACATGCGAATCAATCTGCGCATACGATTCGAAGACCTTCCGATGCTTTCCGGTGCTACGGAGCGTGAGAATCGCATCAAATTGCTGCTCGCAGAACGGCCGCAGATACTCGCCTAGGACAGGCAGCCTGTTTCCCTTGCTGCTGTTCGCGTCGCGGAACATCGGTGCGAGGTTCCAGGATTCGTCATGCAACACGAAGCTCCAGGGGATGAAGTGGTCGACGCCCATCGGGCCGTGCGCCGCGAACCCCGTCTCGTCGAATGGAGCGCCAGAGTAGATGTCCGTGAACACGTGGTCGCGGAGAGCCTCTTCCCAGAACTTGCGCGCCGCGGTCAGATTCCTGGCGGAAGGCGCGTAGATTTTGAGCGGTATGGCGGGCACGCTCGGGTTCCTCGCCTGCAGGTAGCCGACCAGCTTGGAGTCGAACCATCCCTGGACCACATGGCGGTTGTCGCTGAAGTAGCGCGCCCATTCCGCGTCAATCTCGATTCCGAGGCCGTCGGCATCGAAGCGGTATGGCGCCCCCGCCGCGTCGTCACGGTTGAAGCTGGCGACGAGCCCGTTGACCATCGCCTCAGAGACGCGTCGGCCCTCGGCTCGGGCTTCATCGAACCTGTCAGAATAGAAGGGCCGTATCAGCCGGTAGGGAACGTACTTGTACAAGCTCTTCACCTTCAAGCGGAGCTCGACGTCTTCGGATTCGAGTACCGCCGCCACTATATCGACGGTTCCGGCGTCCGCCGGCAGGCCACACGCATTCTGCGCGCAGAGCACGGCATCGGTGAGCATGTCGGTCGCGCCAAGGTTAAGCCTGAAGTATGTGACCGGGTACCAGGCCGAGGCGACCATCCGCGCGGCGAGCCTCTCGAACGTCACATGCGAATTGCCTTCTATTGCCTCGTCGAACACGCCCTTCAACCAGTACAGCTTATAGCTTGCCGTGAAGTTCCTAAGCATTTGGTCGAGCCGCGATGACTTGAACGCGTCGCCCGTTGCCGCCGTTAGCGTTTGCGTAGCAGACAGTTCAGCCATCTCTCCTCCGCCCTTCCAGGCCGCACATCCCCGGTTATCCAAATCTCGACCATCCCGAAGCCGAACCCCGCGAGCTCGATTGCAGCGGTTTCGTCGAGGTCGGTGTACCAACGCCCGCCGCGCTTGCCCTCGAAGCATCCGTACTTAAACGACATGTAGAAAACGCCGTTCTCCCTCAGCGCATCGTGTGCCTTCTTCAAGACGGCGGGAAGTTTGCGCTTCTCCACGTGAAGCAGAGACGCACATGCCCATATGCCGTCGTACTCGCACACGGCGTCTAGGTCCTCGAATCTCTCGCAAGTAGGCTTGACGCCGAAGGTCTCCTTGGCAAGCGCGCACATCGCCTTCGATGCATCGGTGGAGGTCACCGCAAACCCGTCGTCCAGCATCGTTCGCGTGTCCCTGCCAGTACCGCAGCCCCAGTCGAGCACCGAAGCCCCCGAAGGCAACAGCACAGTGAACCTCCGCAGAATCTCGGAAACGTCAGCCTCGGCAGTATCCTGGGCAAACGCTTCAGCATGCTGCTCGTAGTAATCGACTGTCGCATTAGTCCCGATTTCGCTTTGAATCGTATGCATGAGGTTCTTTCAATCCGTTGGATGTCACTGCAATTATACTTTTCGCCATCAGCGACTCAACTTATCGCACCGCTGCACATTCACCGCGTACGCGGAAGTCGCACATACGTTCATCGGCCTGTCAAGTGGCAATGTTTCGCCAACCCCCGGGTAGCTGGTCCGGGGGTTGGCTTCCCTCGCCTCCGTGCCTGGGCTGCGAGCGTGTCCTCGAATTGGGACATGACGTCCCTCATGGTCGGTTGCTCAGTGCGATCCATTCACAGACTCGCGGCTACCGGGTTGCCCCGGCCCGCAGTACGATTCTCTCCGGTACGGGCAGTGTCGCAGACCCCGC
>CAJOOG010000077.1 GCA_905236045.1 uncultured Denitrobacterium sp. | reverse complement strand
GCCCGTGCGCTACTTCGACACCGGTGCCAACCTGGGCGGCGCGGGCGGCTTCAACTGGGGCATCCGCCGTGCGGTCGAGGACGGCTACGATTACGTGTGGGTCATGGACGACGACTGCCTGGTGCACGACGATTCGCTTTTCGAGCTCGTCGTGGCGGCCGAGGCCCTCGATTACGACTTCGGCTACCTCTCCAGCGTGGCGCGTTGGACCGACGGCACGCTTTGCCGCTTCAACGTGCAACGCCATCCCTTCACGCGCGATGTCCGCGACCAGACCCTGCCGCTGCAGCCGTGCAGCATCGCCTCGTTCGTGAGCCTGTTCTTCCCCGCCTCCGTGGTGCTCGAGCTGGGGCTTCCTATCAAGGACTTCTTCGTCTGGTCCGATGACTGGGAATTCACCCGGCGCATCAGCCGCGTGCACCCGTGCTACATCGTCGGCGGCAGCGTGGTCACCCATGCGAGCGCGGCCAACAAGAAGGGAACCATCGTCGATTGCGATCCGCAGCGCATCGACCGCTACAAGCTCATCTACCGCAACGACGTCTACTGGTATCGGCGCGAGGGCCTGCGGGGATGGAGCTTCCTGGCCGCGCGTCTGCTGTTCCATTTGGGCAAGGTGGCCGCCCTCTCGCCCGGCGATAAGGTGAAGAAGATGAAGGTCATCGTGCAGAGCAATCTCGATGGACTCGGCTTCGACCCGCCCATCGAGCGCGTGGATCCGGATGCCGTGCGTCCGATTTGGGAGTGAAGATGAAGGCATTCAAGTTGGCGAATCTGCTGTTCTCCGACGATTTCCTGGCGGAGAGCCCCGAGCTGCTCTATCGCGCAGACGGCGTGGTGGACTTTGATGCCGCCGACCGCACGTTCGCGGTGGCGGGCGCGGTGGACTTCCTGACGTACTTCAATGCGTTTCCCCTGGCCAAGTGGCGGGAATATACGGGGCTGGACAATCTGGCGCTGCATATCGAGGTCGCGGGCGCCGATTTCGACGCGACCATCCTGCGCGCCTACCCGCAAGGGCAGGGCGACGGCATAACGGCGCGTGTGGAGGAGGACGCCGTGCGGCATCTGGGCGCGTCGGACGATTTCGCCACATATCTTTTGGAAATCCCGATCGAGAGCGAAAGCCATCCACTGGATGCCACGCTGCTGGGACTGCGCATCGAGGCCCCCGACGCCGTGGTGATTCGCAACGCGTACTTCCTCACCCGCGTGCCCGACGACGCGATCCGCCCCGTGCGCATCGCGCTCGTGACGACCACCTTCGACAACGAGCAGTACATACGGCCCAACATAGAGTTGGTGAAGAACCAGGTGCTGGGCAGCTCCGACGAGATCGCGCAGCACTTCCACCTGTTCGTGGTGGACAACGGGCGCACGCTCGATGTGGAAGCGCTCGGCTGCGACGCGGGCGGCGATGGCGCATGCGGAGGGGTGACGGTGGTGCCCAACCCCAACGTGGGAGGCGCCGGCGGCTTCGCGCGGGGCATGATGTGCGCGCTCGAGGTTCCGCCGCGCGCAGACGCCCCCGCGCCCGCAGATGCGCCCGCGGTCGCAGGCGTCCGGCCCCAGGATCCCTTCACGCACGTGCTGCTGATGGACGACGACGTGCATGTTTCGCCCGAGAGCTTCAAGCGCTGCTTCAACTTGCTCTCGCTCGCTCGTCCGGAGTACGCCGACGCCTTCGTGAACGGCGCCATGCTGCAGCTTCAGCATCCCGACATCCAGTTCGAGGACGTGTCGTTCGTGCGCGAGACCGGCGGGTACCAGCGCTACAAGATGCGTCCGCTGGACGTCTCGCGGCGCGACGATTGCGTGCGCAACGAGGCGCTGCCGATAACCGGGCGCAACTCTTACGGCGCGTGGTGGTTCAGCTGCATCCCCGTAAGCGCGATTCGCCGTCATGGGCTGCCGTTGCCGCTGTTCATCCGCATCGACGACATAGAGTTCGCTATGCGCTGCCAGCCGACGTACATGGCCATGAGCGGCATCTGCGTGTGGCATTCGGCCTTCAACAACCGCTATCGCGCCTCGGTGGACGCCTACCAGTATCAGCGCAACATGATGATCTGCATAGCCGTGGACGGCTGCAGCAGCGAGCGGGCCTTCATGATGCGCTTCTGGCGCAACTTCCACATGTTCACGCGCGTGATGAACTACGAGGCGGCGGAGCTGTGGCTGGACGCGCTGCAGGATTACCTGCGCGGGCCGAAATGGCTGGCGAGCGTGGACGGGGCGAAGCTGATGCGCGAGATGGCCGAGCGCAACGAGAAAATGGTGCCGATAGAGGAGCTCGACCCCGAGTTGGTGGGGAAGCTGGACATCCGCCCTGAATGGCTGGGGGGAGCGGCGGCTTTCAAGAATCCCGTGCTGAAGGTGCTCGAGACGCTGCCTCACGACCGTCATTGGTTCCCGGACTTCATGTTGCGGAAGAATCCCGCGGCCGTGGACTACAGCGTGAACTCGAGCCCGTGGCAGGAGGTGGCCATGCGTCGCACGCTGGTGGCTCTGGACGCGGATGCGAAGCACGCGCATGTGCGCACGATGGACCGAGAGCGCTACCGCGCGTTGCAGAAGCGCTATCGCGGGCTGCGCCGCGAGTACCGCGCGCGTGGCGCGGAAGTGGCGCAGGCGTACCGCGATGCCATGCCGGAGCTGACCAGCATCGCCTTCTGGCGCAAGTACCTGGAGCAGAGGGCGCAGGACTAACGCGGCGTCGGCGCGGGCCGGTCTGGGCTGGGCGGCGCTGGCGTCGGCGCGGAAAGTCATCGCCCCTGCTCACCTTGATTCCAAGTGCCCTGCTCTGATATTCTCCAGTGAGGGAAATGCGAATCTATCAGGGGGCACGACCGTGATGCAGGCGGCAGCGGCGGCGACCGCAGTGACAACGCCGCCGGCGAGGCGCTTCTCGCCGGCGCTGGCGATCCTCGGGTTGGCGATGGCACTCTTCATGCTCTTGCCCGCCCCCGCACGGGCCGGCGAGCTCGATGCCGAGTCTTGCGCCACTTCGTCTGGCAAGGACATCATGCTCGGCGTGTTCTTCAACAGCGACACCGATTGGACGAACAGCATCTATGCCTCCTACGACGGCGAGTCCTTCTATCGGATTTCGCAAGCCTACAAGGGCGCGGGACCCGGCATTCCCTACTTGGGCGCCCACTACGCGCAGGTCGACCCGAGCATCATCTACCACGACGGCTACTTCTGGTCGCTCTCCGGCCTGAACAACAACGACGGGAAGATCTGGGTGATGATCAGCTACTCCAAGGACCTGGTGCACTGGACCCATCCCGAGGCGAATTTCAGCGGCAACGGCATCGCCGTGGATTCCTACCCGGTCAACCTCAAGGGCAAGACGCTGAAGAAGTTCGATACGGTTGCCCCGGACTGGTTCATCAGCTCCGACGGCGACATCTACATCGTGGTTTCCGCCGGCTACTTCGGGCTCTTCCACGGAAAGTTCGCGCAGGATTCCATGCAGGCCTACTCCATCAAAGTCACCGAGCTCTCCGCCTCCGATGGCACGCCGGCGGAGGGAAGCTACCTCTGGCCGCGCAACCTTGTCTTCAAGACGGAGAAGGCCAAGAAGCTCTCCTTCACCAACTACGCCTCCGCCAACTTCATCGACGGCTCCTTCTATAACGACAACGGCACCGATTACCTCATCATCAAGAAGGACGGTCTCACCAACCAGATCTACAAGAACGCCGACATCGGCAATGCCAAGGGATGGAAGCTCGTGAACTCGAATGCGTCCTTCGGCAGCGAAGGCCCGACGGTGGCGAAGCTCGGCGGGAAGTACCATCTCTACGTGGACAATCTGACGCGCTACGATGGCATCTACACGGCCTGCTCCTCCTCTATGAAAACGAAAAGCACCTGGTCGAAGTTGCACAAGCCTCAATTCATCGGACCTGGCGGCAAGACGATTCCCTCCAAGCACGGATCGGTCGTCACGCTGAAGGCCGCAAGCGAGGGGTGGAAGGTTGCCAAGAAGCTGCTCGATTCGAGGCTGAAGAAGGTCCACTACGCCCCGAAGGCGGTCATAACCAGTGCGACCTCGGCCTCCCGATCTTTCAAGGTCGCCTGGAAGAAGAAGTCAAACGTCAGCAAATACCAGGTGCGCTATGCCGCGAGCAGCACCATGGAGAACGCCAAAGTGGTCAACGTCTCGTCGAAGAAGACCGCCAGGAAGGTTTCCAATCTGCTCGGGAAGAAGAAGTACTACGTCCAGGTGCGCACGGCCAAAAAGATTGGCGGTGCGATAAACTACTCGGCCTGGTCGGCGAAGAAGGTCGTGAAGACCAAAGCGTAAGCCGCGCCCGCCCGCGCAAGGCAGTTTTGTCGGGTGCGTGACGATCGGGGCGAGTGGCCGGCCCGTTTGCAAGCGCACGGTAGAATGGACAGGTTGCAAGGACTGGAGGACGGAGAGTCCCATATGACCACAGCGGAGACGAAAGAGACGCGGGCGGGCGTAGCCGGCCGCGACGCGGGCGCTCCTTCACCGCAGCCCGCCCGCCCCGCGCAGCCCGCCCCGCGCAGCCGGCAGACCACGCAGGTCTCCGAATGGAAGCACAACCGCTACGTGCTCTCCACCATGGTGGGCCGCGACTTCAAACGCAAGTACCGCCGCAGCGTGCTGGGCGTGGTGTGGAGCGTGCTCAACCCGCTGCTGATGATGATCGTCCTCACGGCGGTCTTCAGCTATATGTTCCGTTTCTCCATCGAGCACTACCCGCTCTACCTCATCTTGGGGCAGACGCTTTTCGCGCTCATGCAGAATGGCACTACGGCGGGCATGCAGTCGATTCTGGAATCCAGCTCGATGATCAAGAAGATCCGCATCGAGAAGCTCATCTTCCCCGTGGAGAAGGTGCTCTTCGAGTTGGTGAATTTCCTCTTCTCCTTCGTGGCCATCATCGCGGTGGCGTTGTTTTTGCAGGTCTGGCCCAGTCCGCACTGGCTGCTCCTGCCGCTGCTGCTGGTGTATGCGACCATCTTCTCGATCGGGCTTTCGCTGCTGCTGGCCAGCCTGGCCGTGTTCTTCCGCGACGTCATCCATCTGTGGGGCGTCGTCACCATGGCCTGGATGTACGCCACGCCCATCTTCTACCCCATGGACATGCTGCCCGCATGGCTTATGACCGCTATGAAGTTCAACCCGATGTACCAATACGTCACGTATTTCCGCGACATCATCATGTGGCAGACCGCGCCCGACCTTAAGACGAACCTCATCTGCCTGGGCATGGCGCTCATCACCTTCGCCGTCGGCCTCGTCGTGTTTCGCAAGACCGAGCACAAGTTCATCCTGTATGTGTAGGAGGCGCTGAAGATGATCGAGGAAACCACTGCGACGACCGTCGAGGAGGCCGCCGCGCCCGCCGCGCCCGCCGGCGACTTCGGCGTCTATGCCGGCGCAGGCACCCCCAATGCTGCAGGCGAGCTGCCCATCATCGAGCTCGATCACATCCGCATGGTCTTCAACATGGCCAGCGAGAACCTGACCAACCTGAAGGAGTACTTCATCAAGGTCATTCGCCGCGAGCTCTTCTTCCGCGAGTTCGTGGCGCTTGACGATGTGAACTTCAACATCTATCCCGGCGACCGCTATGGCTTCGTCGGCGTCAACGGCAGCGGGAAGTCCACGCTGCTGAAGGTGATAGCCGGCGTGCTAGAGCCCACCAGCGGCGAGGTGCGCACTTTCGGCACCATCGCGCCGCTCATCGAGCTGGGAGCGGGATTCGACCTGGAGCTCACGTGCCGCGAGAACGTGTATTTGAACGGCGCCCTGCTGGGGTACAGCGAGAGCTTCATCGACGAGCATTTCGATTCCATCATCGACTTCGCCGAGGTGGGCGATTTCGTGGACATGCCGCTGAAGAACTACTCTTCGGGCATGCTCGCCCGCATCGGCTTTGCCATCGCCACCGCCACCACGCCCGACATCCTGGTGGTGGACGAGGCGCTCTCCGTGGGCGACTTCATGTTCCAGCAGAAGTGCGAGCAGCGCATCGGCGAGCTGGTGGACCGGCATGGCACCACGCTGCTGTTCGTCTCGCACGATATCGAGCAGGTGCGGCGCGTCTGCAACAAGGCGCTTTGGATCGACCGCAGCAAGCAGATGCAGATAGGCGAAGTGAACGAAGTCTGCGATGCCTACGAGAAGGCCGCCCGCGGCGCATAGCGCATGCGGGTGCGCGAACGGGTAAGGGGAGACGTGGCCGAATACCGCAACATCATCGTCACCGGCGGCGCCGGGTTCATCGGCAGCAACTTCGCGCATTGGGTGGTGAAGAACACCGATGCGCACGTGACCGTGCTCGATGCGCTGACCTATGCCGGCAATCGCGCCAACCTGGAGGGCATTCCCGCGGACAGGCTGACGTTCGTGCACGGCGACATCTGCGATGCGGACCTGGTCGAGAGCCTGCTCGCGGGCTCGGGCATGGGCGCTGCGGACGCGGGCGCCGCGGGCGCTGCGGACGCGCCGGTGGACGCGATCGTGCACTACGCGGCCGAAAGCCACAACGACAACTCCATCGCGGATCCGGCGCCGTTCGTGCGCACGAACGTCCAGGGGACCTTCACCTTGCTGGAGGCCGCACGCGAACACGACGTGCGTTTTCACCATATAAGCACCGACGAGGTCTACGGCGATTTGGCCCTCGACGACCCGACGCGCTTCACCGAGGAGACGCCGTATCGTCCGAGCAGCCCCTATTCCTCGACGAAGGCGAGCAGCGATCTTCTGGTGCGTGCCTGGTGCCGGACCTACGGGGTGCGGGCCACTATCTCCAACTGCAGCAACAACTACGGGCCCTATCAGCACATCGAGAAGTTCATCCCGCGTCAGATAACCAATATCCTGTGCGGCCGTCGCCCCAAGCTCTACGGCGATGGCCTGAACGTGCGCGACTGGATTCACACCGAGGACCATTCGCGTGCGGTGTGGGAGGTGCTGACGAAGGGGCGCATAGGCGAGACCTACCTGATAGGAGCGGACGGCGAGCGCAACAACCTGGAGGTGCTGCAGGCCATCCTGGAGCGGATGGGGAAGGACCCCGAGGACTTCGACTGGGTGCGCGACCGTCCCGGCCACGACCGTCGCTACGCCATCGATGCCGGCAAGCTCCGCCGCGAGCTGGGCTGGAGCCCGATCCACACCGACTTCGCCGAAGGGCTGGAGGCGACCATCCGCTGGTACGAGGAGAATCGCTCCTGGTGGCAGGCCGTGAAGCAGGTTACGGAAGCCAAGTACGCCGCGCAAGGCCAGTAGCGGCCGCGGGCCGACGGCTTGCGGGAGCGCGGGCGCAAACGTGCCCGTTTTGCGACAATTCGCCAATGGCGTTGCCTTGCTCGGGGCTGCGGGTACACTCGAAGGGTAAGGAGTGATGCCACGTGACGAAGAACCTCGGAATCGAAACGCGCGTCTCGACCGCTCGGGCCGCAGCCGCCCGGACCTCGGCCGGCTCGCCGATTTCCCGCCGCTCGTTCGCGGCGCTCGCGGGAGCGGCGCTGCTCTCGGCCGCCGTCGGTTCCTTCGCCAAGCCCGAGCGGGCTTGCGCGGCTGCTTCGTCTTTCTCGCCTCTCTCCCCCGCGCCCAGCACGCTCGACCTCATCATGGACACGGAGATCTTCCGCAACAACGGTTGGGGTAACACCACACTCGTCCGGCGCACGGATGCGCAGGGCGATGTCCACTGCATGCTCTGCGACGGCTCCGCCTCCACCACGGGCGCCGCGCTGCTGGCCTGGCTTGGGCGCCTGGGCGTTTCCAGCCTGGATGCCCTTTTCATCTCGCATTGGCACCCCGACCACGCAGGGGCGCTCTCCGGCGCAAACGGCCTGATAGAGCTGGCTGCGGATGCGGGCCTGTCCATCGGCCGCGTGATCACGAAGCCCTTCGACGGCTCGTTCGTCGCCGGCGGCGGTGGATCGTCGCAGGCCAACTACGAGAGCGTCGTCAACAGCTGCATCGCCCACGGCATTCCGCTGCTGGGCCTTTCGGCCGAGAGCGCCTTCGGTCGCTCCGCCCGTTCATCGGCATCCAAGCAGGCCGCCGCCCTCATGACGCCCCTCGACGAGACCACGCGCAGCTTCCTGCTGGGGGATGCGCACGTCACGCTCTTCAATTGGGAGGTCGTCGACGAGGCGAACAACGTGCTTTCCGGCTCCGACATCGCCACGCGCAGACAATTCGTCCTGAACGAGAACACCGATTCGCTCGGCGTGCTCATCGAGGCCGACGGGCGGCGCTTCTGGATTGCGGGCGATATCGAGAACTTCGACCCCACCTACCGCGATTACAAGGTCGACGACCACGACGCCGGCACCAGCCACGAGGGCGACGAGCATCGCCTGGCTCCGCTGATAGGCCCCGTCGACGGCATGCAGCTGGGGCATCATTGTTACACGAACTCGAACACGCCCTACTACATGGACACGCTCGCGCCGAGCGTCTGCACGAACACGGCGGACGCCAACCGGGTGAGCGAGGGAGTTTCCGACCGCATCGCGCAGGACCGCCCCGTGGTCGAAGGCGCCGATTATGCGGGCGACGGCGTTTGGATGCTGCGCTTCGAGCTGGACAGCCAGGACGCCACCGGCGTGGAAGCGGATGGCTCCACGCGTTCCTTCCCGCTGCGCCCCCTGGTGAAGGCTACTTTCGAGCAGGATGGCGAAGTGGTCGCCACGGCCGGCCGCTACGCTCCCGAGGCTCTGGCGTCCCTGCCCGAGCTGGCCCGCGCGGCCTACGACCCCACGCTCGGGGATTCGATTCCCCTGACGCCCGGAGCGCGGGCGGGCTACGACTTCTACGCTTGGATGGACGACGCCGGCAACGTGGCCGCTCCCCAGACCCAGCTCGAGGCGGATACCGTCTACAAGGCCACGTGGGCGGGGCATCGCTATACGCTCGCGTTCGATTTGGGGAAGCGGGTCGAAGAGGAGGCGGGCAAGATGGATTCCGTCGAGCTCACCTACGGCGTGCCCTTCAAGCTGCCCGCCTGCTCGGTCGTGCGCCGGGGCTATGCCTTCGACGGCTGGTACGACGCGGAGGGCAACGAATTCTCCGACGAGGCCGAGGTTGCGAACCTGGCTACCGACGAGGGTGCACGCGTGGTTTTCCACGCGAAGTGGCGTGCGAAGCAGTACCGCGTGAAGCTCGATGCCAACGGCGGGCAAGGTGCGCCTTATGCTGTGCTGTACACCTACGACCAGCCCGCGAGCCTGCCTTTGGGCAATTGCACGCGCTACGGGTTCGTGTTCGACGGCTGGAATACGGCCGCGGACGGATCGGGGGATTGGTACGCCGACGGCGCGGAGATCTTGAACCTGGTCGACGAAGACGGCGGCGAAGTGGTGCTCTATGCCCAATGGAAGCTGGCGGCGGCGCAGGCCGCGCTAGATGCCGGCAGCGCGGCCTGCGACTTCTTCCGGGGGCTGTTCGGCTAGGCCGGACGCAGCGTCTTCGGTCTGGTGAAGCACATGCAGGGAGGTTCTCAGCCGCAGCCGACAGTCTCCGTGGTCGTGTCGGTCTTCAACACCGCGCGTTATCTGCGCGAATGCCTGGAGAGCCTGCGCCTTCAGACCTTGCGGGAAATCGAGATAATCTGCGTGAACGACGGCTCGACCGACGAGTCGTCGGCGATAATGCGCGAGCTGGCGGAAGGGGATCGCCGCATACGCGTGCTCGATAAACCCAATTCCGGCTACGGCGACTCCATGAACTGCGGTATCGCGCTGGCGCGGGCCCCTTACATCGGCATCGTCGAACCCGACGACTGGGCGGACCCGAACATGTTCGCCCGGCTTGCGGAGGCGGCGCAGCGTCATGGCGACCCCGATATCGTGAAGGCGGGTTACACGCGCGTGGTGGATGCGGATACTCCGCAGCAGCGCTTTCTGCCCTGGGCCTATCGGGGTAGGGTGGCGAAGGTCGACGAGCCTTTCACCATCGACCAGGATGCGGAGATCTTGTTCCACCACCCGAGCATCTGGACGGCCATCTATCGCAAGGCCTTTCTCGACCGGGAGCATATCGCATTCGCGGCCGTTCCCGGCGCCGGCTGGGTGGACAACCCATTTCTGATGGAGACGCTGGCGGCGGCGGAAAGCATCGTCTATCTGGACGAGCCGCTGTATTTCTATCGCGAGTTCAGCGGGGCGCTCGCCGGCGGGTTGCGCGATCCCCGGGTGATATCCGAGCGCTGGGTGGAAATGGATGAAGTGCTGCGTCGGCGCGGTATCTGCGCCCCAAAAGTGCTGGAGGCGCACTACAGCAGGGGTTGCAGTTACGTGCAGATGCTCGACGAGGATTTCCCCGGGGACCTGGAGGCGCAGAAGTGCGCCCAGGATATCCTCGCGCGTCTGGACGGCCCCGCCATCATGCGGTCGACCAAGATTCTGCCGGAGTATCAGAACGCCTATCTTGCCCATTGCTCGCGTCCGCGGCGCTTGCAGCTGCAGGCGTTGCGGAAGCTATCTCGCTAGGGCGGCGGCGGGTGCCGGCGGGCTCGAAGGACGCCAGCGCGGCCGCGGCCCGCGCCCGCATGC
>CAJOOG010000076.1 GCA_905236045.1 uncultured Denitrobacterium sp. | reverse complement strand
TGCGCACGGGCCTTCACCACCGAAGGCGGTTCCGGGGCAAGCGCCTCTTCCCCCAACACGGTCGCGGTCATCGACTTGGCCGGCACCATCCAATACGATGGCACCTCCTGCAGCCCCGAGGGGCTCAAGAGCCTGCTCGACCGGGCGAAAGACGATTCCAACATCTGCGCGGTCGTCCTGCGGGTGAATAGCGGCGGCGGCACCGCCACGGCGGGGGAGGAGATGGCCGGCTACGTGCGCGACTTCTCCAAGCCCATCGTCGTGAGCACCGCGAGCATCAACTGCTCGGCCGCCTACGAGATAAGCTCGCAGGCCGACTATCTCTATTGCGCTCGTTCCTCGGAGGTGGGCTCCATCGGCACCGTCATGCAGAGCGTCGACTACTCGGGACTCATGCGGCTGCTCGGCATCGAGATCACCAACATCTCGAGCGCGGAGAGCAAGGACTCCAGCTACGGTAGCCGTCCGCTGACCGACGAGGAGAGGGCCTACTACCAGCAGATGGTCGACGAGATAAACGCGGTCTTCGTGGAGAACGTGGCGCAGGGCCGCCATATGGATGTGAACGCGGTCAACGAGCTGGCCACCGGCCTTCCCTTCACCGGCACGCAAGGCGTGGCCAACGGCCTCTTCGACGAGATAGGAACGCTCGAGATGGCGCAGGCCAAAGCCGCGGAGCTGGCGGGTGCGGGGAGCGACTACCAGACGATGTCGCTCGATTTGCGCGAAGACGAGCTTTCCGAGTTGCTCGACCTCATGTCTTCTTCAAAAGACAGGAGTAGCATTTCCGCCGAGGACTTGGCGGAGGCCGTAAAGGAGCTGAAACAACATGACGGAATCGCGCAATAGCGTGGAATGGCCGCAGCGTGCGGTGGTGACGGCGGGCATGCCCTATGGCAACAAGCCCCTGCACTTCGGGCACGTCGGCGGCGTCTTCGTCGGGGCCGACTGCTTCGCGCGCTTCCTGCGCGATCGCATCGGCGCCGAGAACGTGCGTTTCGTAAGCGGCACCGACTGCTACGGCTCGCCCATCAACGAGGGCTACCGCAAGCTGGTCGAGGCGGGGGAGTTCGAGGGCTCCATCGCCGATTACGTGCGGATCAATCACGATGCGCAGAAGGCCACGCTCGACGCCTACGATATAAGCCTGGACATCTACGAGGGCAGCGGATTGGGCCATGCGGGCGAAGTCCACGAGGAGATGACGTCGAACATCATTCGTCATCTGCACGAGAACGGGTATCTGCATAAGCGCGAGACGCTGCAATTCTACGATGCGCAGGCGGGCACTTTCCTGAACGGACGCCAGGTCCATGGGCGTTGCCCGGTGCAGGGCTGCAAGAGCGAGAACGCCTACGCCGACGAGTGCGATCGGGGGCACCAGTACGACCCCACGGAGCTCATCGCGCCGCTCTCTTACTTAACCGACACGGTGCCCGAGATGCGCCCCGTGCAGAATTGGTACTTCGACCTTCCGGATTTCGCCGACTACCTGCGCGAGTTGGTGGCGAAGGAGGAGCAGGACGACACGGTGCGCTCGGTGGTCCCCGAGACCGTCCGCGAGTTTCTGGCCCCGCCGGTCATCTTCGTGAAGAACGAGGCTCGGGAGCAGTACGAGGTCGTGAAGAAGGATCTGCCCACCCACGTCTGCCGTCCGCCGGAGGGCAACAAGCAGAGCTTCGAGCTGGAATTCAAGGACATCTACGCCCGCGACGCCGCACGCGACCTGCTCGGCGCCGAGGGCATCCGCTTCCGCACGGGCAAGGCGCTCGTGCCGTTCCGCATCACCGGCAACATCGAGTGGGGAGTGCCCGCGCCCGAGCTGGAGGACGTCTCGGGGCTGACGGTGTGGTGCTGGCCGGAGAGCCTGTGGGCGCCGATATCCTTCACCATAGCCGCCAACGACGAGCGGGGATTGCCGCGCGACGAGTGGCGACGCTTCTGGTGCGACGACGACGCGAGCGTCTACCAGTTCATCGGGCAGGACAACATCTACTTCTACGGCGTGGCCCAGCCGGCCATCTGGGCGGCGCTGCAGACCGAGAACAAGCGCGAATTGGAGCCTCGGGGCGACGACCTGCGGCAGACCAAGCTGATAGCGAATTATCACCTGTTGCTGGGCAACAAGAAGGCGTCGTCTTCCGGGGCGGTAAAGCCTCCTACAGCCGACGAGCTGCTCGAGCACTACACCGCCGAGCAGCTGCGCGCCCATTGGCTTGCCCTGGGGCTCGATCAGCGCTCGGTGGGCTTCAAGCCGAAGGCGTTCGAGAAAGATCCCGCTCGGCGCGAGGACCCGCGGGTATCGGATCCGGTGCTGAAGGAGGGGGCGCTGCTGACGCGCGTCTTCAACCGCCTGGCGCGCAGCTGTCTGTACGAGGCCAAGAACCACTTCGAGTGCTACATGCCCCTGGGCAAGGTGACGCCCGAGGTGCGCGAGAGGGCGCTCGAGGAGCTGGACCGCTACGAGCGCACGATGGAGAAGGTGCAGCTGCATTCGATCATGTCGCAGATGGACGACTTCATCCGCTACGCCAATAAATGGTGGAGCGACGGCATCCGCCGCGCCGAGAACGAATCCGACGAGGCGCTGCGCAGGCAGGTGCTGGTGGATTCGTTCTACCTGCTGCGCGTGGTCACGCTTCTGATGCATCCTGTGGTGCCGCGCGGCACGGAGAAGATCTGCGATTACCTGAATTTCGATTTCGGCGAGTTTTTCAGCTGGAACTACGATTTCGAGAGCATGGACGAGCTCTGCGGGGCGGCCGAGCTGGAGGACAGGCGTCATCTGGTGCTGGAGCTGCCTGCGCGCACGGATTTCTTCGAACCGCATCCTTCGCAGTTGTAGGGCTGCCGGCGGGTCTGCGGGCTCGCGGGGCGCCGGGCGCGAGGGGGCCTGCGGCACGCGGCGGCCGGGTCTGCGGGACGCGGGCTCGCATGTGGAGAAAAGACGCTGTTCCTGGCTCTTTTCGCTCGGCGCGGTATAGTGGCAAAGTTCGTCTTTTGCCTTGTATGGAAACCAAGGCGCTGAAGGAGATATACCATGAAAGAGGGAATTCATCCCGAGTATGTGGACTGCACGGTCACTTGCTCTTGCGGCAACACCTTCCAGACCCGCTCCACCAAATCCGAGATTCGCATCGACCTCTGCAACGAGTGTCATCCGTTCTTCACCGGTCAGCAGAAGCTGATCGACACCGGTGGTCGCGTACAGCGCTTCACCGACAAGTTCGGTTCCGCTCGCGAAACCGTTGCTGCTCGCGAAGCTGCCAAGAAGGCC
>CAJOOG010000075.1 GCA_905236045.1 uncultured Denitrobacterium sp. | reverse complement strand
CGGGTTCGAATCCCCAGCGCTCCGTCTCTCAACGTTGAAGGACCCTGACGGGTCCTTCATTAATAACAATGGCGGAGAGCTGGGGATTCGAACCCCAGATGCCCTTTTGGGGCATACTCGCTTAGCAGGCGAGCACCTTCGGCCTCTCGGTCAGCTCTCCGCTCGTTGCGGGCGCGTCGCGAAGACGCGTTTTGCTATGATAGCGTCTCGAACTTTGCCACGCAAGGCTGGCTTTACCCCAAATCACAAGGTGTGCGTTTCGCGAAGCCGCTACCGCTCTAGCAAGCATTTCAAACTAAGCACGACGCTCATCCCGATGAGCCTAACTCGCACGCGCTCAAATATTCGTTGACGAGATAAACCGCATTACTTAGAATTAAGAACCGCTCCGCTTCTTAAGCCGTCGATTTTTCCTATCGAGGAGGGAACTCATGAATCTGACCAACCAACAAGCAGAAGGGCTAGCAGCTCTCGTCATAGGCCTCGGAACGGGCTTCACCCTGCTCCTTATCGGGCTCTACGTCCTGCTCGTCATCGCCTACTGGAAGATGTTCACCAAGGCGGGCGAAGCAGGCTGGAAATCCATCATCCCCCTATACAATATCTACATCGCATTCAAGATCGCCTGGAAGGACGGATCTGCCTTCTGGATCTACTTCGTCACCACCGTCATCTGCTACGTCGCCTACGGCATCGCAGCGACAAACGCCGCGGGCTCCTCGTCTGGGGACGTGGGCGCCATCATCGCCTCCGTCATCGCGCTGATTGCCGGCATCGTGTCCCTGGTGTGGAACATCCGCTTCCTCATCAGGCAGGCCCGCTCCTATAACAAGGGCATAGGTTGCGCCATCCTGGCAATCTTCTTCCCGAACATCATGACGCTTTACTACGGCTTCGCCAGCACTGCAATCTACCAGGGGCCGCAGGATTAGTCGAACGCCGCGGCACATCGGAAGCGAGCATTGTCGAATGCCCGCCCCATCGTGTGTGAACCGCCTCCCTTTTCTCATGTCCAAGAAAAGGGAGGCGGTTCAGTGTGAGGGGCGGGCATTTCGCATGAAGGCCGACCGCGCACCCGACGATTGCGCCATCGAGCGCACGGCCAAGCGCGGCTGACGGCAGACGCCTATAGCACGCAATCCGGCTGCTGCCCTATACGAAATAGCGCCAACCAGCAACGGCTAAATCGGAACACTCTCCTGACCTGGCATTTTGCGAGCCGGCACGTCAACGGCCGACCCGTCCCCGCAGCGTCTGCGGCCCGCGAAAACCCGTCTTGACCTGTCCGAACACGCACAGTCCCTCCTCCGGCTATACGTTTTCGCAATAGCCCACCATGACGAATCGCAGGAACCGAAACCCTAGTAGAACGCTCGGCTCTGGTGTTTAATCCCTCCAATCTGAAATTCGAACACAGGAGGGCATCATGAAGGCAAACCCCGACCACCTCAGTCGCCGATCGTTCATCGTCGGCTCCCTCGCCAGTCTCGGCGCCTTCGCGGCGTTCGGACTCGCGGGATGCGGACCGCAAGACAGCTCCTCGACAGGAGGCGCATCTGAGTGCTGCCCCGCCGAGACGACCTACGAGGTCGGCATCGGCCACCTCAACTCGACGGCACATCTGCTCGCCTTCGTGGCCAAGGAGGAGGGATTCTTCGCGCAAGAGGGCGTCAATGCCACGCTCACCCAATTCTCCAGCTCGAGCGAGCTCGTCGCAGGGCTGGAATCCGAGAAGCTCCAGATCGCGCTCATCGGCAGCGTGCCCACGCTCGTCAACGCGTCGGCCGGACACGACATCTCCGTCTTCGGCGGGGCCATGACCAACGGACACGGCTACGTTATCAAGAGCAAATACACCGAAGGCCTCGACAGCTGGGATGCCACCATCCTGAAAGGACGCAACGTCGCCGTCCCCCGCACGACGGTCCAAGAGCTCGAGCTCTACCAGATCCTGGACAAATACGGGCTGACCTACGGCGAAGGCGAAGGCCACGATGTGCAGATAACCTATTTCGAAAGCCAGAAAGACGCTTACAACGTGCTCTCCAACGACAGCATCGACGCCGCCTCCACGTACTCGCCCTACACCTCCATCGCCGAGGCGGATGGCCATTCCATCGTGTACAAATGCTACGAGGAGGATATCTTCGAAAACCAGCCATGCTGCCGCCAGGTGGCGCTGACCAGCGCACTTGCATCCGACGCCGACCTGTTCGTGGCAGCTGAGAAAGCTCTCATCAGGGCGTATGCCTTCTACAAGGACCCCGCGAACAAAGAGGCAACCATCAAGGACGTGCAGGCCTACATCGACATCTCCGAAAATCAGATCGAATACGAGATCTTCACGCCCGAGTACTGCGACTCGAACCCCGACCCGGACTACAAGGCCACGCTCGAGCTGAAGGACAACGCCGCCAAATTCGGCTACCTGCAGGACTTCGACCTCTCGGCGCACTACAACACCGACATCTACGACCGAGCGCTCTCCGCGCTCGAGTCCGAGGATGCTTCCAACAGCTTCTACCAGCAGCTCCGGGAGCACTTCGAGAAATACGAATAGGAGAGGCCATGTCTAAGCGAATCGACGTCGAGCATCTGAAGGTAACCTACAGCGGCCGCAACGAGGAATTCACCGCCCTCGAAGACGTGAGCTTCTCCGTCGAGCCCGGGCAATTCGTCAGCATCATCGGCGCAAGCGGCTGCGGCAAATCCACCTTGCTCTCGGTCCTCGAGGGCCTGCTCGCCCCCACCGGCGGCAGCGTATCGGTCGGCGGCGAGCCCGTAAGAGGCCCCAGCCCCGAGCGTAGCGTGGTCTTCCAGCAGTACTCGCTGTTCCCCTGGATGACCGCACGGGGCAATGTGGAGTTCGCGCTCGAGCAGGCCAAGCCCTATCTGAAGCGCCGCGAAAGGCGCACGATCGCCGAAAAGTATTTGGACAAGGTAGCGCTCGGCGGATTCGGGCATCGCTTCCCCAAGGAGCTCTCGGGCGGGCAGCAGCAACGGGTCGCCATCGCGCGGGCGCTCGCCGAAGACGGCGAGATCTTGCTGATGGACGAGCCGTTCGGCGCCATCGACGCACGCAATCGCGCGGTCCTACAGGACCTTCTGCTCGAGCTCTGGGAAGGAGAGCCGGGCGAGGAGCGCAAGACGGTCGTGTTCGTGACGCATGATCTCGACGAGGCGATCCTGCTCTCCGACCGGATAGTGATGATGGAACCGGGACGCATCCGAGCCGACTTCGAAGTGCCGCTGCCGCGGCCGCGGCGCAGGCTCGAACTCTTCAAGAACGCGGAATACGTCGCATTCCGCAGCAGAATCGCCCAAATATTCTTCGAGAACGAAAGTCAGGAGGTGCATTCGGCATGAGTGCGCAGACCACGGAGGCGGCACCCGCGAAGACCAAGACCAAAGCGCCCGGCACAGCGCGCCTCACGCCGCGCGACCGGTTGCTGACGCCGGGGCTCGCCACGCTCTTGCTCCTACTGGCGAGTTGCGCCTGCCCCAACCAGGCTTCCAAAGACCCGCAAGTCGGCTACCTGCTCGTCGTAGGCATCGCAGCCTATGCAATCGGCCTCGTCGGCTGCCTCGCCGCTCGCAAGAGGCAGACGAGAAACACCTTCGCCGATGTGTCGGCCATCTTCGTCGGCATCTTGGCCGCTTGGCAGCTGGCGACGGCGGGAGCGAACCTCCTGCCCGAGAAGATGTTCCCCGCCCCCGGCATCGTGTTCGCGCAAATCGTAACGGATGCCGCGAAAATCGGGCAGGGCGTCGCCAGCTCTCTCGGCATCGTGGCACAGGGCTTTCTCCTGGGAACCGTCTGCGCGCTCGCGCTCGGACTCCTCCTGGGGTCCGGAGCGCGCTCTTCACGCGCCACCGAGAAGGTCGTCTCCTTCCTCTCGGCCATCCCGCCCATCGTCTACATCCCCTACGGCATCGCCCTGCTGCCGACGTTTCGCGCGTCGAGCGTGCTCGTCATCTTCCTGGCTACCTTGTGGCCGGTGCTCACGGGCACTCTCGCCGGCGTGTCCAACGTCGATGGGCGCATCCTCGATTCCGCCCGCGTCCTCAACGTGGGACGGCCGAAAACGCTCACGCGCGTGGTGCTGCCGAGCACTCTGCCGCTCATCTTCAACGGACTCAACATCGCCCTCTGCCTCTCGTTCATCCTGCTTACCTCCGCCGAGATGATCGGGGGCAACACAGGTGTGGGCTATTATGTGAAGTACTACAGCGATTTCGGCGATTACATGCGCATTCTGGCTGGTATCATCGTCATAGGCGTCGTCATCACCGCCATCAGCGCGCTCTTGGCGAAACTCCAGAAGCACCTCACCCGATGGAAGCAGTAAGGCGTTTGTTTCGAAGGCATCTGGAAAACCAAAAGCCAGCTATCGTTAGCTTGAATGAGGATTTTTTCCTAGTAAGAAACTAGGATATAATTCCCTTCGTCAAGCGGACACATCAAAAGGAAGGAACCGACATGACACAACCGAAAGCACTCGATGCGAACATCGCCCAGAACGTGGTGGAGCTCATCGGCAACACGCCGCTTCTGCAGCTCAACCGCTACGCCGAGAAGAACGGTCTGGGCGCCAACGTCATCGCGAAGCTGGAATATAACAATCCGGCAGGCTCGGTGAAGGACCGCATCGGCTATGCGCTCATCGCCCAAGCGGAGAAGGACGGCCTGCTCGCCCCCGGCGGCACCATCATCGAGCCGACGAGCGGCAACACCGGCATAGCGCTTGCCGCTTACGGCGCGGCCCTCGGGTATAAGGTGATCATCGTGCTGCCCGAGAACCTCTCCATCGAACGCCGTGCGCTCATCCGCCAGTACGGCGCCGAGCTGGTGCTCACGCCGAAGGCCGACGGCATCAAGGGCTCCATCGCCAAGGCGGAGGAAATTCATGCCGCAACGCCGAACTCGTTCATCCCCCAGCAGTTCGAGAACCCGGCCAATCCCGCCATCCACGCTGCCACCACCGCCGAGGAGATCTGGCGCGACACCGCTGGCGCGGTCGACATCATCGTGGGCGGCATCGGCACGGGCGGCACGATCAACGGCGTGGGCAACGCGCTCAAGCCGCGCAAGGCGGACTTGAAGATCGTGGCCGTCCAACCCGCCGAGTCCCCCATCCTCGATGGCGGGCAACCCGGCCCGCACGGCATCCAGGGCATCATCCCCGGCTTCGTGGCGAAGAACTACGATCCCGATGTGGTCGACGAAGTCGTATCGATATCGACGGAAGATGCAATCTCGACCTCGCAGGAGCTCGCGGCGATCGAGGGCGTGAACACGGGCATCTCCTCGGGTGCGGCGCTCAAAGCGGCCGCCGAGCTGGCAGCCCGCCCCGAGAACGCCGGCAAGAACATCGTCGCCATCCTGCCCGACACCGGCGAGCGCTACCTTTCCACTGCGCTGTTCCCCACCTACGAGGACTAAGCGCACGCAAGCGGATTGAACGGGCCTCGAGCGCATCAGCGCCGCAGGGGGTTCGATTCCCCTGCGGCGCTGAATGATTGACGCCAGATTGATAGAGGGCCCCTGGATGTTCTGCAACTGCGTGCCGTCGATCAGATAGACGAACTCGGAGCCCACGCCCGTTCCCGTCTGCGCATCACGGAAGCACGACGACCTTGCCGAACGAGCGACTGCTCTCCAGATACGCGTGTGCGTCTGCGGTGCGCTCGATTGGGAAAACGCGCTCCGGAGTCACCTCGATATCGTGCGCCTCGATGTAGTCGAAAAGCTCCTGGAGCACGCCGCCGTCCACATTCGCGGAATAGGCGCTCGTCAAGTAGCCGTTCGCAGGCAAGTCCATTATCGGATCAAAGCCGTCGAGATACCATTGCCCGCCGAGCTGGCCGGTCGAGCACACGATGCCGCCTGCGCGCACATGCGAGCACGTGTCCTTCATGGTGGCGGGGCCGACAAGCTCGAGTGCGCGATCGTAGCAATCGCGCGTCTTCAATTCCCCTTTGCAATCGAGCATGCAAGCATCGAAGCCGGCTGCGATAAGCCGGCCTTCCTTGGCGGCATCGCGCGTGGTGCCGATTACGCCAACGCCATCGAAGCCCGCATGGACGAGCTTGGCAAACGCCACGCCGACACCGCTCGTCCCGCCGCGCACGACTACATCCATGCCCTCCTCGATCCGCAGGTTCTTCATCGACAGATACGCGGTGTAATAGGTCTCGGGAACGGCGGCCGCCTCTGGCCACGAAAGCCTGGTGCGGATGGGATGAATCTGCTCGTTGGGCAGCAGCGCGTATTCGGCGTACCCGCCGTCGAATGCGCGGCCCATCTCCCCCATGAGCGACGCCACGCGAGCGCCGACGGGCAGACGCTCGCAGTCGGTCGTCTCCGCAACCTCGCCAACGCACTCGATGCCGAGTATGCGGGGGAACTCCACGCTCGGCGAGAGTCCCCGCCGTGTGAAGATCTCGGAGTGGTTCACCCCGAAACCCCTCACGCGCACAAGCGACCAACCGGGCTTCACCTGCGGCTTGGGCACTTCGCAGCACGCAAGCGCCTCGGGGCCTCCCGGCTCGCGCACCACTACCGCCCTCATCGTCTCCGCCATGTTCGCCTTTTATCCACCTTTCCGCATCGCAAGTCGTCTCTTACAGCAAGTGAGCCTGCGTCAGGAAGTCCTCGGCGATGTCGGCGGCGGGGCGAACGACGTTCACGGACTGGTCGTTCATCCAGACGAGCTTCTCGGGGCTCAGGGCCGCGCTCACCTTGTCGATGATGGCCGCAGCGCCTTCGTCGACGTTATCCGACACCACTGGCACCACATGAGAGGCCAGGAAAAGCCCTTTGGGGTCGTCGAGCACGACGAGGTCGCCGCTCGCCAGCTCGGGCGTGGACGAATAGAGGTCGACCACCGTGGCGTCGCCATCGCGCAGCGCCTTCACCGTAAGCGGACCGCCCGAGTCCTCGACGGGCTTGAACTGCGCGATTTCCACTCCGTAAACGCTCTTGAGCCCTTCGGGGCCGTACGGGCGCTGCTCGAGCTCGGAATTGCCGGCAAGCACCAGCCCCTCGATACTCGCCAGGTCGCCGATGCTCGAGACGTTGTGCTCGTCGGCAAATGCCTTGGTCACGACATATGAATCGGCATCGGTCGCATCGGCCTGGTCGAGCACGCGCAACCCTTTGGGCAAGGCGCCGGCAAGTGCGTTGTAGACATCCTGGCTCTCGGTCGCCTGCGTGTCCTCGTCGTAGTATTGGAGGAGATTACCCGTGTACTCGGGGAACACATCCACCTTGCCTGCCTCGATCTCGGGCATGTAGACCTCGCGCTGCCCGATGCGGAAATCCCTTTCCACCGAATAGCCGCCCGCCTCGAGCGCTTGGGCATAGGCTTCGGCGACGATTTCGTTCTCGTAGAAATCCTGCGAACCCACGACGAGCTTCGTGCCGCTTGTCTGGTCCCCCGATTGCGAGCTCGGCGAGCCCGACGAGCTCGCCGACCCCGTCGAGCTCGCCATGTTCTCGGCGGTGCCGCACCCGGAAAGCGCGAGCAGGGCCGCGAACGAGACCACGACCGCCAAGGCCAAGGCGGCCAATGCGCCAGGCCTCTTCATCGCCATCGCTCCCATCGTCGTATTATTCGTTCTCTGCATGACATATCCCTTCATTCGTTTCCTATGGCGGCTAGGGCGTCGCCCGGGCCGCCAATGTCGATGACTTGCGCTCGGCAAGGCGCTGGGAGCCCGCGAGCAAAAGATCCAGTAAGAGCGTGAGCGCCACGACCAAAAGGGCGGAGCCCACCATGACCTCGTAATGACTTGTCTTCATCCCCGCGAAGAGGAAGCGCCCCAGTCCCACATCCGATGTGTAGGCCGCAAGCGTCGCCGTCGCCGCCACTTGGAGCACGCAAGTGCGGAACGCCCCCATGATGATGGGGAAGGCCGCAGGCAGCTCGACGCGCGCTATCACCTGCCACTCGGTCATGCCCAAAGCACGCGCCGCATCGACCACAGCGTCGTCGGCGGATTCTATGCCCGAATATGCGCCGGCCAGCAGCGAGGGAAAGGCCAGGACCACAAGCGCGAGAAACGGTGCGCCCAGCCCGACGCCGAGCACCAGCGCGAGCAGCGTGAGCAGGCCGAGAGTGGGCAGCGCTCGGGCCGCGCCCGTTGCGAGCGTGACAATGGCGCGTCCACGGCCCGTATGCCCGATGGCCACGCCAATGGGCAGGGCCACCACCGCAGAGACGGCGGCGACGGCCAACGTGAACAGCAAATGCTGAACCAAACGTGCCCAGATTCCCGCATCGCCCGCCCAGTTGGCGGAATCGGCGATCCACTGAAACGCTGCCGCAATCATGCCCGCCCCCTCTCCCAGGGGGCGAGGACACGCCCCGCAAGCACCAAGAGGCCGTCGACCACCAGCGCGAGCACGACGGTGAGCACAAGCCCCGTAAGCACCTCGGCGGTAATCCCACGCTGGAAACCGTCAGTGAACAGCGTTCCCAGGCTCTGGATGCCGATGACAGAACCCACCGTCACGAGCGAGATGGTCGAGACGGCCATCACGCGGATGCCGGCGACCTGCACGGGCAGCGCGAGAGGCAAGTCAACCGCCCAGAAGCGCTTCCAAAGCGAGTAGCCGCAGGCATCGGCGGCACGACTCACATCGGCAGGCACCGCATCGAACGCATCGGCGCAGGTGCGCACGAGCACGGCCACGCCGTAGGCGGCGAGCACGACGATAATGTTCAAATCGCTGCGAAGCCCGATGCCGAAAATCGTCGGCACGAGCACGAACATCGCAAGCGAGGGCACGGCATAGAGCAGGCCGAGCGCGGAAAGCAAGGGGGACCCGATGCGTCGGCTTCGATGCGCAAGCCAGCCAAGCGGGATGGAGAGGGCTATCGCCAGGAGAATCGCCGGCAATGCGATCAGCAGATGTCTCGCCAGCAACCCGAGCGCCAGTGCGTAATTATTCGCAACCCACATCATGGGCGGCCCGCCGCCAGGAGGTCGGCCACGAACTGGTCAGCCGGATGCTCGAGGATGTCTTGCGGCGCCCCCGCCTGCACGATCTGCCCGCCTTCGTGCATGACCACGACCTGATGCCCCAAGCGCATCGCCTCGTTCATATCGTGCGTGACCAGCAAGATGGTAACGCCGAGCTCATCGCGGATACGCATGAGGCCATCCTGCAGGTCGCGCCTCACGAGCGGGTCGAGAGCCCCGAAGGGCTCGTCCATGAGCATGAGCAGCGGCTTGTTCGCGAGCGCACGGGCCACGCCGACGCGTTGGCGTTGCCCGCCCGAAAGCTGCCCCGGGAAGCGATCCCCGAGCGCAGGGTCGAGGCCCACGAGATCGAGGAGCTCCTCGGCTCGCTTTCGCGCCGCCTGTTTGCCCGTCCCTTCGAGCCGAGGCACCGTGGCGATGTTGTCGAGCACGGTCCAATGGGGGAAAAGGCCGCCCTCCTGCAGCACGTAGCCTATTTTGCGCCGGAGCTTGACCGGGTCCATACCCGCCACGTCCTCGCCATCCCAGAGCACCTGGCCGGTCGTCGGCTCGACCATGCGATTCACCATACGCAGCACCGTGGTCTTCCCCGACCCGCTCGTGCCGACGAGAGCCGTGGTCTTGCAGCTCGGGCACGTCAAGTCGAAGTCGCGTACGGCGCAGGTGCCATCGGGGTAGGTTTTCGAGATATCGCGAAATTCGATCATGCGGAGACACCGCCTTCGCACGTCGCCGCGCTGATGCGCTCGAGCGCCGCGCGAAACGCCTCGAGTTCCGCCGCGGAAAGCATACCGAACTGTCTTGCCGTGCACTCCTCGAACACGGGCAGCGCCCGATTGAACAGGCTCTTGCCCTTCTCGGCGAGGCTCAGCTCGACGCAGCGATGGTCGCCTTCGGCCGACGCTCTTGCGATTAGCCCGTCTTCGGCCATCCTCTTCATCGGCCTGCTTGCAGTGCTCTGCGCTGCGTTTATCCTCTGCGCAAGCTCCCGAACGCACATCGGCCCGTCCGCAAGAGCACGCAGGGGAAGGAAACGTGCGCAGCTGAGCGGCAGACCCGCTTCCCCGAACGCTCTGTCGGCGTTGTTCCATGCCGCGACTTCGCAGCAAACGAGCTCCTCGAATACGCCTCCGTGCATGCATCCCCCGCCGTCGAGCGCGTCCGTATGAATGGAGGAATTATTACATGTAATGTTTATCGAAGTCCAGTGCGGCTGGAGCCGGGGCGCAACGGGCGACGCGAATCGCGCTGCTCCCGAAAGCAGGCGAGTTAAGGAAGGTAGTTCGCGAGGTCCACGCAGCCGGAGCCCGCCGCGCCGGTTCCCGTCGGCCCGACGTAGCGGTAGACGTTGTAAGTTGCGCCCAAATCGCCGCCCGCGCCTTTGTCGGTGATGCCGGGATAGTACGAATAATTCGATCCGTAGGAAGCCTCCCAGATGACGCCGTCGCAGTCGGGATGATACTTGCGAGCGACATCGAGGCCCACGTAGATGCAGGTATGCTTGAAAGGCGCAACGATATTGAGCACGTCACCGGGTCTGAGCAGCGGATCGTCGGTGCGAGAGACGCTTCCCACGCACTGCCAGGTCCCCTGGTTCGCCTCGAAGAAGAGCTTGCCGTGGTCGGGGCCCTCCATCCACATCGTGCGATCCGCTGCCGCGCGCACGATTATCGCCGCAGCTTGGTGGCACGACGCCCACGCCCAATTGTCGTGCTGTCCCGCGGAGGAAGCGGACCTGACCGCTTCCGCAAGCTTCCGGTAGGCGCTCAGGCGCGAGTCGCCGGAGTTCCACGACCAGGGATTGACGTCCGTGTCGGCAACCCTCTTCGCATCCGTGGGCCACCACGTGCAGGCGACCGACGCCGCCAATTCGGCCGTCGCCAATCCGGCGGAGCGCTGCGCGGCCCACTTGACCTCTACCGAATCGGTGCTGCCGCCTTGCCAGCAATGGTTGGCATCGGGAGTGCAGACGGCGACATGCTCGCCGGGGTCCGCAGAAACTGCGCCCTCCACGGTGTAGCCCTCCCCTTCCGGCACGCCTGCGAGGACGGTGACGCCGTCCGCGATCAGGCCTTCGGCGGCGGTCGGAACGGGAATCTCCGCCCGGGCAATCGTGGTCGTGCACGACACGGAGACGGGCTCGTAGTTGGGACCCAAATCGATTGACGCGCTGACGAGATAAGTGCCCGCAGCGCGAGCAGCCGGCTCCGTCGTCGAGCTTTGAGCCGACGCGTCCTCGTCCGCCGATTCCGTGCCATCGGCTGATACCGCATCGGCCGCGGACGTCGCGGACTCGGTCGCTTCCGACGCGGCACCCGCAGATGTCGTCTCTTGTTTCACCTCGTAATCCACCGAAAGCACCTCGGCGCTCGATTCCATCCTAGCCAATTCGTGCTCGGCGCCATCGTAGACGACGTCCGCGGCCTCGAGCTTCACGTTCGCCTTGCCTCGCGCTATGCTCCACTCCACCGAAATCGGGTCCTGGCCGCCGTCGGGCCAATGCTTGCCGGGGTCGAGCTCTACGATGGCCGTGTAGGTGCCTGCCGAAGTAGCCGACCCGCCGTCGGTGACGCTTGCCCCATCGGGAGCGGAAACCCCTACGAGCTCCTCACCGTCGTAAGCAAGACCCTCGACCGCAGAGGGATAGGCCACCTCCGCGGCGGCGTAGGCCGCATCCTGCTCTTGGCCGACAAAGTCCGCGACGAGGCAGAAAGCGGCAATCGCGACCGCAGCGGCCGCCAATGCGGCTGCGGTCTTTTTCGCCTTTGAGCCAATCATCGCCATTGCAACCTTTCCGACTTCTCGCTGCAGAACCGCGCACCCCGCCCGCCGGCATCGGGCTCTCGGCTCCCCGCCGGCGTCGGGGCACCGGGCCCGGGTCTCCGAAGTTTAACCCGCACGCCCTAACGCCGCGAGCAAAACCACGACAAGACCCGAAATGCCGACCCCGGCGAGAGCAAGCTCTTTCACCAGACGCTGGCGTATGAGGCCGTGCACGTAAAGGCAGCAGGCTACTTCAGGTAATCCGACACCTTCACGCAGCCGTCCCCACTGCCTATGTAGCGGTAGACGTTGTAGGTGTAATACAGGCTGCCGCCCGCACCCGTATCGGTGATACCCGGATAGCGAGCACCCGTCGAGTTGTATGACGCCTCCCAGATCACGCCATCGCAGTCGGCATGGTACTTGCGGGCTATGTCATGCCCCACGTAGATGCACGTGTGTTTGAACGGAGAGAGGATGTTCAGCACATCCCCCGGCTTGAGCAGCGGATCGTCGATGCGCGACACCGTGCCCACGAACTTCCATTTGTCGGGATTCGCCTCGAAATAGAGCTTGCAATGGTCGGGACCGTCCATCCACATGTACTGGTCCGCCACCGCCCGGATAATCGTCGCAGCGGCCTGATGACACGAAGCCCAGGCCCAATTGTTGTGCGGATTGCTATTGGTCGCGGCGCGCACGGCGGTTCCCAGGTTCTTGTACTTGCCGATGCGCGTCGTGTCGGAATTCCAAGTCCAGGGGTTGCCATCGGTGTCATCCACCCTGCTGGCATCGGTCGGCCACCACGTGCAGGCCACCGCCGCAGCCAGCTTGGCGATAGCGAGCCTGGCCGCTTCGGCCTTAGTCATCGTCTTGGCGGACTTGACGACGCTCCAAGCGGAGCGCGAGGTCGTCCCCTTCGCGGTCTTGCACGCCCTCACCCTCACGTAGTATTTCTTACCGCCGGAAAGCTTCGAGAGCTTGCATGCAACCGTGGAGGCTCCCCCGACGGTAACAGTCCCGACCTTCCCCGAGGCGAAAGTCCTCGAACGCGAATACTGAATCTGATATCCCGTGGCCTTGGCATTGCCGCCCCAGCGAACCGTTATGGCGCGAGCGGCCTTCGATTTGGCGGAGGAAATGGTCGGCCGAGAAAGACGTCGCAACGTCTGCACCTCGGAACGCGCGCTCCAACTCTTGACGCCTTGGACCTTGCGATAGGAGCGCACGCGATACCGGTAGGCTGCACCGTTCTTCTTGGCCTTGACGTCCTTGTAGGAGAGCACGGTATTGCGGGAAGCGGTGAACAGAGCAGTCCACTTCCCGGTCTTGGCGATAAAGCGATATACCCGATATCCTGTGGCCTTGGCGTTCCTGTCCCACTTGATCAAGCCGCAGGAGACGGCGTTTCGCGTCGTGACGTTCGGGCGCGCGAGCCGGTAGCAGGAGGCAACGGCCGACTTGGCGCCCCAGCGTTTGCCCCCCTTCGCCTTCGTGCCGTACGCGCGCACGCGATACTTGTACGTAACGCCATTGGAGTTGGCGGCAGCATCCTTCCAGGAGCGCGCGGAAGCCCCGACGAGCGTCTTGACGGCGATCCACTTCTGTGCCTTGCCGTTGTAACGATACACTCGGTAGCCACTCGCGCCGGCGACCTTGTTCCACTTGATGGAAACTCCCTTTGCGGCCGCGGAAACCTTGAGTGCGGCGGGGGCGACGGGGGATGCGGCGACTTTCACGCTGGTCGTTGAGCCGGTCGTCGTGCCGGTCGTCGTGCCGGAAACTGTCTCGGACTTCGCGCCGGTCGTCGTGCCGGCGACAGCAGAGGCGGCATCCAAGGCGCTGGCGGCATCCGCCCGGGCTGCGTCCTGCGGAGTCGACGAGTCATCGGATTCCGAAGAGGCCGCAGCCGACTTCGCCGTCCGATCGTCCTCCTGCCCGACGATGCCGTCGGGCACGCCGGTCTCGGTCGCAACGGGCAGTTCGGCGGCCGCGGCGACCCCTTCGACAGCGCCAGCCGCAACCAGGGGAGCCTCGGCCGCGGCCCCATCGGCCACGGCAGGCGCAATGTCGCCCGCAGCCGGCCCAGCCACCGCATCGTCAGCAGCCCCATCGTCGTCCGCAACGGGCAGCTCGGGAGCCGCAAGATCGCCAGCCTCATCGTCCACGGCAGCCGCTTCGTAGGGCACGTCCGGCACGGCCGACGCATCGGTCGTGCCGACCTCGATACCCCGCGACGCAGACGCAGCACTCGACTGCGCGGCAGACGCGGGCGGGGCGGCAAGACAAGCCGCGCAGACGAGGCAGAGCGCGACAGCCGCAAGACAGCCGCAAGACAGCCGATCGAGCACGGGAAGCCAACGATTATTCTCAAGCATGCTCACGCACCGTCCCCTGCGATGATTGTCCGCCGAGCACCCGTTCAAAGGCACTCCCCCGTTATATCAAATTCCGCCGCGCCTCGCAGCCTTCGGCGAACAGGCGATTCCCTGAGGTGCCGGCCTTCGGTGCTCAGTCCGAGCGGAGCAGGGGACGATTCAGTTTACCGGTGCGGTAGCCTCCCAAATCCAGAGCGACGAAGTCGAAGCCAAGCCTGCGCAGGGCACTCTCCACCTGGGCGGGATTGTCCCCCTGCATGAAGCGCGCGAAGTCCCCCGGTGGGATCTCGATACGCCCGGTGCGAACGGGGCGAGCGGAGGCGTCGGGGGCATGGTCGATGCCCAGGCGCACGCGCACCTGGCGAAACCCGCGATCGAGCAGCTCCCGCTCGGCCGCATCGACCAGCGCAAGCTTCTCCGCGGTAAGCCCCTCGCCGCAGGGAATGCGGCTCGCCAGGCAGGCGGCCGAGGGCTTGTCCCAAACCTCGAGACCCTTCCAACGCGCGAGGGCGCGGACGTCGGCCTTCGTCATGCCGGCCTGTAGAAGGGGGCTCGCCACGCCAAGCTCTTCCACCGCCCGCCTGCCCGGGCGCATATCCCCCATATCATCGAGATTCGATCCCTCCGCGACAAGAGCGCCGGCGAAGCCATTCTCCTCGAGCAAACCCGGAATCGCGCTGAGCATGCCGCGTTTGCACCAGTAGCAGCGGTCCCCTCCGTTGGCCCGCACCCTCTCGTCGCCAAGGGGGTCGCGTTCGAAGAGAATATGCCGAATGCCGCGGCTCTCGCAAAAAGCCCGCGCGGCCGCGATCTCGCGATCGGGAACCAGCTTCGAGCACTCCGTCACGGCCAAGGCATTGTCCCCCAGCATCTCCACCGCCATCACCAGCAACAGGCTGGAATCCACGCCGCCCGAAAAAGCCACGGCCACCTTGTGCTCGTCGGCCAGGATGCGCCGCAAGCGGTCCAGCTTGTCCGCCAACTCGGCATCCGGCTCTCCATCCGCCAGCCCGCCGAGCGCGCCCGCGCCGTCCACACCCGCGCCAGTCGCGCTGGCCGCCTGTCCGCAGCTCATGGACATGCACCACCCTTTCCGCCGCCCGGGCGGGCAGCGCCGCGACCTCAAGAGCGCTCGATTATCTCCCGCTGCACCCTTGCGGTGAAATCCGCCAAATCGCAGGAGACGGTCTCGCCGGAACGGTCGCGCACGGAGATGTTGCCGGCCTCGGCCTCCTGCTGCCCCAGGATAAGCATGTAGGGCACGCGGTCGATGGAACGCGCCTCGCGGATCTTGTAGCCTATCTTCTCGTCGCGCTCGTCCACCACGCAGCGGATGCCCGCCTCGCGCAGCTGTGCGCCCACGCCCTTCGCGTAGTCGCGGCTCTTCTCGGAAACGGGCAGCACCTTCACCTGGCAAGGCGACAGCCACACCGGGAACTTGCCCTCGTACTGCTCGATGAGCATGCCGATGAAGCGCTCGAACGACCCGAAGCCCGCACGATGAATGAGAATCGGGCACTGCTTGGTGCCGTCCGACGCAGTGTATTCCAAATCGAAGCGTTGCGGCAGCTGGAAGTCCAGCTGGATGGTGCCGCACTGCCACGTGCGCCCCAGACAGTCCTGCAGGTGAAAGTCGATCTTCGGACCGTAAAAGGCACCATCCCCTTCGTTGACGATATAATCGCGGCCCATCTTCTCCAGCGCCTCGCGCAGGCCAGCCTCCGCACGCTCCCAGTCCTCGTCGGAGCCCATGGAATCGTCCGGGCGCGTGGAGAGCTCGACGGTGTAGGTAAAGCCGAACTGCCGGTAGTACTCGTCGAAGAGCTTGGCCGTCTCGAAGACCATATCGAAAATCTGGTCGGGGCGAATGAAGATGTGCCCGTCGTCCTGGGTGAAGGCCCGCACGCGGAACAGCCCGTGCAGAGCGCCCTTCAGCTCGTGACGATGGTCGCGCCCCGCTTCGGCCAGCTTCAGCGGCAAATCGCGATAGGAGCGCGGCTTGCTCTTGAATACGATGCAGGCGCCCGGGCAGTTCATGGGCTTCACCGCGTAATCCTCGTCGTCGATGACCGTGGTGTACATGTTGTCCTTGTAATGGTCCCAATGCCCGCTCGTCTCCCACAGCTTGCGCGAGAGGATCTGCGGCGTCTCGATCTCGTCGTAGTCGTAGCGGGCCATCATCTCGTGCCAGTAGTCGAACAGCTGGTTCTTCAGCAGACTGCCGCTAGGCAGCCAGAAGGGGAAGCCCGGACCCTCGTCGGCGAACATGAACAGCTCCATCTCCTGGCCGATCTTGCGGTGGTCGCGCTTCTTGGCCTCCTCGATCAGGCGCAGATGCTCCTCGAGCTCGGGCTTGGTCGCGAACGCCGTGCCATTGATGCGCGTGAGCATCTTGTTGTCGGAGTCGTCCTTCCAGTAGGCCCCGGAGACGCCCGTCAGGACGAAGGCCTTCAGCGCCTTGGTGTAGGTGACGTGCGGTCCCACGCACATGTCGATGTAGTCGCCCTGCTGGTAGAAGGTGATGCGCGCGTCTTTTGGCAAATCGCCGATGTGCTCGACTTTATAGAGCTCGCCGCGCTCCTCCATCAGCTTCACCGCCTCCTCGCGGGGCAGCTCGAAGGTGGACAGCTTCAGATTCTCCTTGACGATTTTGCGCATCTCGTCTTCGATGGCGGGCAAGTCGTCGGCGGAAAGCTGCATCTCGCCGAAGTCCACGTCGTAGTAGAAGCCGTTATCGGTGGCGGGCCCGTAGCCGAAATGGGCCTGCGGGTACAGGCGCTTGACCGCCTGGGCCAGCAGATGAGCGGTCGAATGGCGGACCACCTCGGTCTTCAGCTCCTCGGGACACTCGTCGACCCGACCATCGTTGTGCAGAATCTTCATTGCGTCTTCTTTCTTCGAATGGATGCGCGTGAAAACACGTACGTGCGATTGTAGCAAAACTCATTCGCTATACTGAAGCGTAGGAATAGGCCACACGCAAGGAGCTCGCATGTCGTTTCGGATAGCCCTGGCCCAGACGCGCCGCCCGGAGGGGGAATCGGTGGTCGAGATGGTGAAGAGCCTGAGCCGGCAAGCCCGAGAGCGAGGTGCCGACCTGATCGTCTTCCCCGAGGCGATTATGACGGCCTACCACGGGGACCCGCAGGCCTTCGCCGCTCAGGCCGAAGACGAGGAGGGGCCTTTCTGCCGCGCCGTCAACGCGATCGCCGCCGAAGTGGGCCTCTGGATCGCCTACACCTTCAACGAACGCAACCCCGAAGGCGGACGCCCCTTCAACGCCTTGGTCGTCGTGGACGGACGGGGCCGCAGGCAGGCGAGCTATCGCAAGGTGCACCTATTCGAGTCCGCCGCCTTGAGCGAATCGGGGTGGATGGCGGCCGGGGACAGGCTGCCCGAGCCGGTCCAGACGCCGTTCTGCAAGCTGGGCCTGGGCATTTGCTACGACCTGCGTTTCCCGGAGCTCGCGTTGCGCCAGGCGCTTGCAGGCTGCGAGGTGCTGCTCTATTCCGCCGCCTGGGTGGACGGACCGAACAAGGTGTTGCAGTGGCAGACGCTGCTGCGGGCGCGGGCCATCGAAAACGCCGTCTTTGTTGCGGGCGTGAGCAGCGTCGACGAGGGCCGCGCCGGCTCCAGCTGCGTTTTCGCCCCGGATGGCACCCTGCTCGCCCAAGCCGGGACCGACCCCGAGCTCCTCGTGGCGGACATCGATCTTGGGGCCATCGAGCGGACGCGCGCGGATATCTTCTCTCTGGCCGACCGTCGTCCCTCCCTTTACGCAGCGATCGATGAACCTGCGCCGCGCTAGGAGCTGTCCCATGTACGATCGGGAGTGCGGACGAACGCTGCGAGTGGCGGCAGCCTCCAGCGACTACGCCGAGCAAGCGAGCGCTCTGGCCGCCCGCCTCGGCCTGCCCCTTTGCCCCCGGGCCGAGAAGCGCGCCGATGCGAACCCGCTGCTGCGCGTAGACGCGGATGGCCTGGCGCTCTGCATGCAGGACATGGAACTCTCCGCCGACCTCTCTCGGCTTGTCGGGCGCCTGCGCCCCGGTGTGCTGCAGCGGGAGTTGCTGGTACGAGCCGCGAAGGTAAAGGGGGCCGAAGAGCCGCTCGCCGTGGACGCCACCGCGGGTCTGGGAGAGGACGCCCTTCTGTTGGCGGCAGCCGGATTCCGCGTGATTGCATTCGAGGCGAACCCCGCGATCTCCGCCCTGCTCGCCGACGCCCTGCATCGCGCCTTGGCGGACCCGGCGCTGGCGGATGCCGTCCGTCGCATCTCCCTTTCCACGCAAGACAGCATCCGCGCCCTTCCCCAGCTGCCAGAAACCCCCGATGTCGTGTACTTGGACCCGATGTTCCCCGCCCGAGCCAAGAGCGCCGCCGTGAAGAAGAAATTCCAGATTCTCCACTGCCTCGAGCATCCTTGCGCCAACGAGGCGGGCCTGCTGCAGGCGGCGCGGGCGGCCCACCCGCTCAAAATAGTGGTGAAACGCCCGGCGAAGGGCCCGCACTTGGCCGGAGCAGTCCCCAGCTACACCCTGGTCGGCAAGTCCATCCGCTACGACGTCTACGTAAGCTGAGGCGCTCGCGCAGCCCGCGTCCGCGAGGCCCGCAACTCTCTTTTTCATATTTTTCTTGCACGCTTTTCGATTGTGTGCTATCTTTCTTTCAACGCAAGACCTACCACGGAAAGGAAACCGCCCATGAGCATCTACGATTACGAAGTCGAGAACCCCGACGGCAGCACCGCGAAACTCTCCGACTACGAAGGCAAAGTCCTGCTCATCGTCAACACAGCGACCGGCTGCGGCTTCACCCCTCAGTACGAGGAGCTTGAGAAGCTCTACGCAGAGGAGCGCGACAAGGGCTTCGAGATCTTGGACTTCCCGTGCAACCAATTCGCCAACCAGGCGCCGGGCACCGACGAGGAAATCCACGAATTCTGCACGCTGAAGTTCGGCACGGAGTTCCCGCAATTCAAGAAGATCGATGTCAACGGCCCCGACGCCTCGCCGCTGTTCGCCGACCTCGCCACGCAGCTCCCCTTTCAAGGCTTCGGCCGCGGCATGAAGGCCCTGGCCATGAACAAGGTCGCCAAGTCCGTCGATAAGGAGTACGGGGACAAGGCCTACATCAAATGGAACTTCACCAAATTCCTCGTCGACCGGGAGGGGAACGTCCGCGCCCGCTTCGAGCCGACCGCGAGCATGGACGATGTGGCCGCAGCCGTGAAGGAGCAACTCTAATGGCCGAAAGATTCGACCCGCTCGCGCTGGACAACCAGCTGTGCTTCCCACTCTACGCCGCCGCGAAGGAAATCGTACGCCGCTACGGGCCCTTCCTGGAGGACATCGACCTTACCTACACCCAGTACATCACGATGATGGTCCTCTGGGAGGAGAAGACTGTCTCGTCGAAGCACCTGGGACGGCGTCTGCATCTGAATTCCGGGACGCTGACGCCGCTGCTGAAGAAGCTCGAGGCGAAGGGCCTGATAGAGCGCAAGCGCAGCGCCGAGGATGAGCGCGTGCTGGATTTGCGCATCACGCCGCAGGGGGAGGCATTGCGCGAGCGGGCCCTGGGCGTGCCCGCCCAGATGTCCTCCTGCATCCAGCTCTCCCCCGAAGAAGCCGTGGCGCTGCGTAACCTGCTCGCCAAGCTGATGGACAACCTGGAGGCATCCGAATAATAAGGGGCAAACCCGCCCCGGGGCGGGTTTGTCTCATTTCCCAGGTCAGGCCGCCAGCGGACGTGCCATCCTCGCCACGGCAGCGCAGACGGCACGTCCCCCCTGACGTGGGCAACCCGGTTACCCACGTCGATGCGGGTCCTGCTATCATAGGCGCAGCCGAACGGGGAAAGGAAACGCAGCATGGCAGAGCAGGGGAATCGCAAAAGCCCGCGCAATCGAGCATCTGCCCGTCAGATGGCGAATCGAACCAGGCCTTCGGTTAAGGACCACGCACGTGCGCGAGGCTCCGGCGGGCGCACGGCACGTGCAGGCCAAACCCAGGCCGCACGCCCCGCGCAGCAGCCCCAGACCGCACGCAAACCCCAATCCGCCCGCGCAGCGCGGACGCAACAACGCGTCTGCGCGCAGACTCCGCCTCGACGCGCGGCCCACTCGCAGAACCACCAGGTCTCTGCCGCTTTTACCCCTACCGCCCGCGCACCTCGCCGCCGACGGCCCTCCCTTCTCATCGGGATCATCGCCGTCGTGTGCCTGTTCCTGCTCATCCGCTTGGTCGCCTGCGGGGGCATCCTGGCCGGGCCGGGCGGCACCGACGGCGAAGGCTCTTCCGGCGAATCCGCCGAGCAGGCGAGCATGGAGGCCTCGGAGGCTTCCTCGGAGCAGACGGAGCCGGCGACGCAAACCGGCCCCAAGACCTTCACCATATCCGCCTGCGGCGACTGCACGCTGGGCACCGACGAGAATTTCGAGGTCAGCACGAACTTCAACAGCGTCTTCGAGGAAGAGGGCTCCGACACCTCCTACTTCATGCGCAGCGTGGAGCCCGTCTTCTCCCAGGACCAGCTTTCCATCTGCAACTTCGAGGGCACGCTCTCCACCCGCGGCGAGAGGGCGGACAAGACCTACGCATTCCGCGGCGACCCCTCCTACGTGAACATCCTCACGCAGGGCTCCATCGAAGCGGCCGGCATCGCGAACAACCACACGCTCGACTACGGCCAGAACGCCTACGACGACACCGTCAGCACGCTCGAAGGCGCGGGGCTGGCCGTGTTCGGCTACGAGAAGACGGCCATCTACGAAATCGACGGCGTGAAGGTGGGGCTCTACGGCGGCAACGCGCTGCGCGGCTACGAGGCCGCCGCCGAGCAGATGCAGACCAACGTGCAGTCGCTCGAGGATCAGGGCTGCCAGGTCATCATCGGCGTGTTCCACTGGGGCACCGAGCGCCAGTACACCCCCGACGACGAGCAGGTGGTGCTCGCCCATGCGGCCATCGACGCCGGGACCGACCTGGTATTGGGCGGGCATCCGCACGTGCTGCAGGGCGTGGAGAACTACAACGGGCACTACATCGCCTACTCGCTGGGCAACTTCTGCTTCGGCGGCAACAAGAACCCCTCGGACAAGGACACCATGATCTTCCAGCAAACCTTCACCGTGAACGAAGAGGGCCTAAATGCCTCCGCCAGCACGGTAGACGTGGTGCCCTGCCGGCTTTCGGGCAGCACCAACCGCAACGACTACCAGCCCACCCCCCTAACGGGAGACGACGCGACCGAGCTGCTGGAGAACCTGAACTCCTACAGTGCGAAGCTCTCGGGCACATCGGTTGCCTTCTCGACCACGGTCGATGATGACGGCAAAGCGTTCCCTGCCGCCTAGCATGTTTTGCGGTATGCTGAAAGACAACCAGATAATCCAGCGAAGAGAGAGTGAACGCATGCGCTACGTGAGGATCGTCGACAACATCGCCGAGGGCATCACCCGGGACAGCACCCCCGACTTGGGCGATGGCTACAAGGGCACTACCGATTTGGACCAGGCGGACGCCATCCTCGTGCGCGCCAGCAGCCTGCACGAGACCGCCTTCCCCGACGGCCTGCGCTGCATCGCCCGATCCGGCGCGGGATTCAACAACATCCCCATCGAGGAGTGCGCACGGCGGGGCATCGTGGTCTTCAACGCGCCGGGCGGTAACTCCAACGCCGTCAAGGAACTGGTCGTGGGGCAGATCATGGCGAACTCCCGCGGAACGCGCGAGGGCATCCAGTGGGTGCTCGACCACGCAGACGACCCCGACGTGGCGAAGGGCGCGGAGAAGGCGAAGAAAGCCTACGTGGGCCACGAGGCCATCGGGCGCAAAGCGGGCGTCATCGGCACGGGCGCCGTGGGCTCCAAGGTGGCCAACGCCCTCGTGGCCTTGGGCATGGACGTGCATGGCTACGACCCCTACATCTCCGTCCAGCACGCCTACGAGCTCTCCCACGACGTCATCCGCGACGCCAGCCTGGAAGAGGCCTGCCGCGACGCCGAATATCTGACGCTGCACGTGCCTTCCAAGGAAGACACCATCAAGATGATAAGCACCGAGCAGCTGAGTCTGCTCAAGCCGGGGGCCATGCTCATCAACTACGCCCGCGACACGATCGTAGACGAAGAAGCCGTGGCGGCCGCCCTCGAAAGCGGACAGCTGAGCCTGTTCATCACCGACTTCGCCACCCCGGGCGTCATGAAGATGAAGAACACCATCGTCACGCCGCACATGGGCGCCTGCACCAAGGAGGCCGAGGAGAACTGCGCTCATATGGTGCTCGGCGAGGCCAAGGATTACCTGGAGCACGGCATCATCCGCAACTCGGTGAACTACCCCGATTGCGACATGGGCGTCTGCACGAGCGCCGGACGCGTGGCGGTGCTCCATGCCAACGTGCCGAACATGATCGGCCAGATAACCGCCGTGTTGGCCGCGCACGACGAGAACATCACCCGCATGCGCAACGAGGCCAAAGGCGAGCACGCCTATACGCTGGTGGATTTGGACGAACCGTTGGAGCAAGCCACCATCGACGAGCTGCGCGCCATCCCGCACGTCTACCGCGTGCGCGTGGTGAAGCCCGCAGGCATGGCAGGTGGCCTGGGCACCGCTGCCGAATAGCGGGGCGAAATCGTCCCGACTTCACCCGAGGGAGAGACATGCGCATTTCCGTTGGATACGGCGAAGGCACACAGGAATGCGAGATCCCCGAGGCCAACCTCCTCGGCGTGCTGAAGGCCAACGACGTCTCCTTGGGACTCGCGGGCACAGCCGAAGTCGAACGCGCCCTGCACGAGCCCATCGAATCGCCGCGGCTGCGGGAAGTCGTGCGCCCCGGCGAGACCGTGGCCATCATCACCAGCGATATCACCCGCCCGATGCCGACACCGCAGGTCCTGCCCGCCGTGCTCGACGAGCTCCACGCCGGCGGCGTGCGCGACGAGGATATCTCGCTCGTCTTCGGCCTAGGCAGCCACCGTGCGCAAACCCCCGAGGAGCGCCAGAACTTGGCAGGCGCCGCCTGGGGGCGCATCCGCTGCCTCGATTCGTCATCCGAGGAATTCGTCTCTTTGGGGACGACCGCCGCGGGAACCCCCATAGACGTCAACAGGACCGTCGCCGAAGCGGACCGCGTCCTCTGCCTGGGCAACATCGAGTACCATTACTTCGCAGGGTATTCGGGCGGGGTCAAGGCCATCATGCCCGGCGTCTCCACCAGCTCCGCCATCGCCAACAACCACGCCATGATCGCCGACGAGCGTTCGTGCGCCGGGAATCTGGACACCAACCCCGTGCGAATCGACATCGAGGAGGCGGGGGCCGCCGTCGGCTGCGATTTCATCGTGAACGTGGTCCTCGACGAGGACAAGCGCATCGTGGGCGCCTTCGCCGGGCACCCCATCGCCGCCCATCGGGCGGGCTGCGCGTTCCTGGACTCCCTCTACCGCGTGGACATCCCGAAACGCGCCGACATCGTCATAGACTCGCAAGGCGGGGCGCCAAAGGACCTGAACCTCTATCAAACGCAGAAGGCGCTCGACAACGCCAAGTATGCCGTGCGCGAAGGCGGCGTTATAATCCTGGTCGGACGATGCAACGAGGGGCTGGGCAATGCCGCCTTCGAACGCTGGATGCACGAGGCCGCGTCCCCGGCGGACGTCGTCGCTCGTCTGCACACGGCGTTCGAGTTGGGAGGCCACAAGGCGGCGGCCGTGGCGAAAATCCAGCAGATGGCGTCTGTCTACCTGGTCAGCGACCTGAATCCCGCCCTTGCCCGCGACTGCTTCTTCACGCCCTTCCCCACCTTGCAGGCCGCCTGGGAGGCGGCCTTGGCCAAGACAGGCCCGCAAGCGAGCGTGCTCGTCATGCCGCACGGGGGCAGCACCGTGCCGCAGACCCTCGCCTAGCCGCGCCCGCCGCCTGGCGCCCGTGCCCGCCGCCGACCCGCGGCCTAGGAAAGCGTCTTCGCCCAGCCTATCGCGAAACGCGTCACCAGCACGTACAGGAGACATTCCACCGCCACCTTCACCAGGGTGTTCACCACGATCATCTGGGAGATCACCTCCCACGGGAGCACGCCGGCGAAAGCGGCCACGGAGAAAATCGTCATGTCGAGCGCCTCGCCCACGAGCGTCGAGAAGATGCAGCGCCAGGCCAAACGCGATTCCCCGTCGCGCACGTGCATGACCTGCATTATCTTCGCGTTCGAGAGCGAGCCGATGGCGAAAGCCGCCAGCGAGGAGCACAGGATGCGCGGCGTGGTGCCCAGCACGGCCTGGAACGATTCCTGCGCAGTGAAGGTGGCAAAGCCCGGCAGCGCCAGCGTAAGCAGAAAGAACCCCACGGCGAGCGCGTTCATGGCGAAGGCGAGCAGGATGATGCGCCGCGCCGCCCGAAAGCCGTAGACCTCCGCGACCAGGTCCCCGATGACGTAATCGACGGGGATGAGCAGGCTGCCCGCAGGCAGGGCGAAGCCGAGGAGATCGAGCTGCTTGTTGGTGATGATGTTGCTCACGATGATGCTCATCGTGGCCAGCGCCGCGCACACGGCCAGCAGCTCGGAACGGCCGAAGCGACGCTCGTCGCGCGCTTGCATATTCTCTCCCATCCGATCTCCTCATGCATAGGGGACAGGGTCCTGGGCGCCGTTGGCGGCGAAAGCCCTCCGACGGTCCCGGCAGGTGGCGCAGGTGCCGCATTGCACTTCGCCGCCTTCGTAGCACGACCACGTCAACTCGAAGGGCACATCGAGCTCCAGGCCCCGACGCACCACCTCTGCTTTATCGGTCTGCGCGAAGGGGGCCTCCAGCTTCACAAAGCCGTAGGTCCCGATGGAAATCGCACGGGACATGGCCTCTATGAACTCCGGCGAGCAGTCCGCATAAGCCTCCCCGATGGCCTCGTCTCCATGCACGCCGATGAGCAGATGCACCTCCTCGCCCGGGTAGATGCTCATAGCCAGGGCCGCCACCGCGGACAGAAACAGGCCGTTGCGGAAGGGCACGTAGGTGTTGGCCATGCCGTGCGGCTGCTCTTCGATTTGCTCTTCGTAGCTCGCATGCGCGATCTCGTCGGGAGCAGACGCCAGCAGAGCGCAGGTGGAGGCGTCCATGATGTGCGCGCTCGCCAAATCGATTTCGTAGTGCGAAACGCCGTAGTGCCGCGCCACCGCGTTGGCGCATTGGAGCTCTTTGGCATGACGCTGCCCGTAGAAGATGGAAACGGTGGAAGTGTTCTGCGCACCGAAGCGCTCGACCGCCAAAGCCGTGCAGGTTGTGGAATCGCATCCCCCGCTCGAAAGCACCAGGGCCCGGGGGTGCGCGTTCGTGCGCTCTGTCATAGGTCGTCCTTTCTGTCTCGCTTCGACGCAGCGAGAGCAGAGACGCGCAGGGCGCGTGGGTTCCGGTAGTGTAGTTAACGACGGTTCCGGCTCTCGAACGTCGGTCGGGCAAGAATACCGCTAACGTGCGAGGTGCGCAAGCAATGCATGCAACGCGCAAGTACCGAGCGGACACGGCGGGAGAGCAGGGGAAAGGGGATCATCCCCTGCGAGCGCATCGCGAAAACATCGGGGAGGCCCCGCGAAAACCTCGGGAAAACCCCAGTGCAACCCCCGTTTTCACTCTTTTCGAATTGTCGTGCGCCAGCACCTCGTTCAGAAGTACCATCGCCGCATTCCCTCGGAAATCGACGCCAGAAGAAAGGAACCACGATGGCATACACCTACCTGGATTGGGCGCTCGAATACCCCGACCACGTCATCATCAAAAAGGAGGGCAGCTTCTACGCAGTCCGCCACAACGCGGCCCAGCTCGTCGCAGACCTCTGCGAATTCGAGCTGGGCCCACGCGGTGTCACCGGCTCGCCGAACCCCGACAAGATGACGGAAGCCCTCAAGTACACCCACACGAACTACCTGGTGGTGAACGGGACGAAAATAGAAGCGCGCCGGGAATTCGAGGACTCCCATTTCCGCTTCTCCTACCGCCGGCCGCCGGCCAAGAACACACTCGATGCGTTCGAGAGCATCGACGAGGCCCTCGGGTTCGTGAAGCTGCTGCTGGAGGGAGTAGACCCCGCCACCGGCTCCATCGAGGAAGAGGGCCTGCTGGTCGACGAGCGCTTCCGGCAGGTCGTCCAAGTGGCGGAAAAGGCCATAGCCAAACGCAAGCGCACCCGCTCAGATCGCCCCGCTTGCGCCGGCATGCCCTGGACGGCGAAAGAAGACGAGCTCCTGCGTCGGGAATTCCTCTCGGGCAAACGTGAAGAGGAACTCGGCCGTCTGCATGCTCGCAGCGTCAATGCCGTTCGCTCGCGCCTGATTCATCTGTTCCCAGAGATGATCTCGGCGCAGGCCGCGGCCCAGCCGGCGCTGGCTCCGGAGCAGGACGCAGCCCCAGGCCCAGGCGCGTCTCCTTCACCCGAAGCCGCGTGAGGCGCCTCCTCAAGCCACCTGGGCAGGGTAGCCGGCCTGCGTGACAGCCTCGGCCAGCACCTCATCGGCTACGTCTGCGCTCAGAACCACGGTCGCCACGTCTTTCTCGTGATCCGCCGTCGCGCTCTGGACGCCCTCGATAGCCTCCAGGGCCTGGCAGACGTGCGCTTCGCACTTGGGGCACATCATGCCCTCCACTTTCAAGGTCTTCTCCATCGTGTCTTCCTTCCTTTCAGGGGGCGCCTCCACCTCGGGCGCCGCAAGCTCGTCTTGCTCGACGAGGGGAACCGAAGTGGTGTAGGCAGGCTTCCAGGTGCGCATGCGCAGGGCGTTCGTCACCACGAAGATGCTGCTGAAGCCCATGGCCGCCGCGCCCACCATCGGGTTGATGGTTATTCCCGCCCAGGTGAAGAGACCGGCCGCCACGGGGATGCAGATGACGTTGTAGATGAGGGCCCAGAACAGGTTCTGTCGGATTGTGCGCAGCGTGCGCTTGGAGAGCTGCACGGCCGCAGGCACGTCCATAAGGTCGCTGCGCATGAGCACCATTTCCGCGCTGTCGATGGCGATGTCGGTGCCGTTGCCGATGGCCACGCCCACATCCGCCCGCGCCAACGCGGGGGCGTCGTTCACGCCGTCGCCCACCATGAGGACGCGTCCATGCTGCGAAAGTTCCGCAACCTGGCGCTCCTTGTCGTCGGGCAGCACGCCCGCGATCACCTGGTCGACGCCCGTCTGCCGCCCGATGGCCGCGGCGGTGCGCTCGTTGTCGCCCGTCAGCATGACCGTGCGGATGCCCAACGCCCCGAGCTCCGCAATGGCGCGTGCGGAGGTGGGCTTTATGGTGTCCGCCACGGCGATAATACCCAGGGCCTTGCCGTCTAAGGCGAAGAAAAGCGGCGTGGCCCCATTGTCCGCAAGGGCATCGGCCCGCGCCTTCCCGTCGACGAAAACGATGCCGCGCTGTTCCATCATGCGCAAGTTGCCAGCCAGCGCCTCGCGCCCGTCGAGACGGGCGCGCACGCCTTCGCCCGGAATCTGCTCGAAGTCCTCCAGCTTGCCCGCCGAAGACGCGATGCCCTGCTCTTCGGCATAGGACACGATGGCCTGCCCCAGCGGATGCTCGCTGGCGCCTTCGACCGCGGCGGCGAAGGCCACCAGCTCCGCAGGCTCCACATCCCCCGCCCGCAACAAGCCTGTGACCCGAGGTTTTCCAGTGGTGATGGTACCGGTCTTATCGAAGGCCACGGTCTGGGCCTCGCCTGCGACCTCCAAAGCGTCGGCGGACTTGATGAGGATGCCGCTCGCCGCGCCGCGCCCGGTTCCGACCATGATGGCGGTCGGAGTGGCCAATCCCAACGCGCACGGGCAGCTGATGACCAGCACGCTGATGGCGTAGTTCAGCGCCGCCTGCAGCCCTGCGCCCAGAACCAGCCAGAGCACGAACACCACGGCGGCGAACCCGATGACCGAAGGCACGAAGACGCCCGCGATCTTGTCGGCGGTGTTCTGGATGGGGGCCTTCGAGCTGGTCGCCTCGTCCACGAGCGCGATGATGCCCGCGAGCACGGTATCGTCGCCGGTTTTGGTCACCCTCATGGTGAAGTACCCCGACTGGACGAGGGTGGCGCCCGTCACCTCGTCGCCTTCATGCTTGCCCTTGGGCACGCTCTCGCCGGTTATGGTCGATTCGTCGATGGAGGCGCCGCCTTCCAGCACCTCTCCATCGAGCGGCACCGTTTCCCCCGCACGCACCACCAGCATGTCGCCCACCTGCACTTGCTCGATGGGAAGCTCCGTCTCCACCCCGTCGCGCAGGACCTTCGCCGTCTTAGGCGCCAGGTCGATGAGCTTGGAGAGGGCATCGGTCGTGCGACCCTTGGCCCGCGCCTCGAAATACTTCCCCACGGTGATGAGCGTGAGGATCATGCCGGCGCTGTCGAAGTAGAGTGCCATGAACGCCTGATGTGCCGCATTCATGTCGCCCACGCCCATGGCCAGCGCCATCGCGTACATCTGCGCAATGCTGTAGCCGAGCGAGGCCGTGGCGCCGATGGCGATGAGCGCATCCATATTGGGAGCGCCGTGGAAGAGACTGCGAAAGCCCCCGCTGAAGAAAGTGAAGTCGACAAAGACGATGGGGGCGACTAGCAGCAGTTCCGTCAACGCCGCAACCATCATGTGCTCGTGGCCTAAGAACACCGCGGGCAAAGGCCAGCCGAACATATGCCCCATGGCAAGGTAGAACAGCGGCACGCAGAAGACCGTGGAGACGATAAGGCGCAGCCGCATGCGTTTCTCGGCCTTCTCCGCCAGCTCGACCTGTTTCTCGTGCGCGACCTGTGCGCTGCTCTTGCCGGATTTCGCCTGGGCGGAGGGCTCGACGCGCGGGATGGCGCCGTAACCTGCCTTCTCCACCTCGCGCGAGATGGCCTTGTTCACCTCCTCGATCCGATCAGACGACATCCCCTCGGCAAAGCGCACCTCCATGCTGTTTTTCAGCAAGTTCACCGCCACGTCCGCCACGCCTTCCACCTGGCGCGTCGTCTTGTCCACACGCGAGGAGCAAGCCGCGCATGACATGCCCGTCACATCGAATATCTGCTTTTCCGCCTCGGTCATGTCCCGTCCTTCTTCCTATTTCGCCACGCGGCGAATCAAATCCATCGCCTCGTCGATGACTTCGGTGTCGCCCGCCTGGATCTTCTCGACCACGCAGGTCTGCAAGTGGTTTTGAAGCACTATGCGCTCGATGCCCTTCAAGGCGCTATCCGCCGCGGAAAGCTGCACGAGCACATCGCCGCAGTAGCGGTTGTCGTCTATCATGGCCTTCACCCCGCTCAGCTGGCCGATCACGCGGTTCAGGCGCTTCTGGAGATCGCGCTGCATCTGCTCCGAGCGCGGCGTGTTCTTATGCCGTGCGCATTCGCAGGAACCCTTCGTCCGGTCCATGGAATCCTCCGTTCGGCAAACCTTACTTCTTTGGCATTGCGCGTCATCCTATACCCCCCAGGGGTATCTGTCAACCTCCCCGCCGACCGATCCCGCCCGCCCCGCCCATCTATCGGGCGCCTTCTTTGGCCGTTCTGCGCGGATGCTTCATCGCCGCGGTGCTTTGCGGTAGAGTAAGCGCATTGCTCTTCGAGGAAGGAACCGCCCATGCGCAAGGGATTCGACAACGAAAAGTACATCTCTCTCCAGGCGAATCGGATCCGGGAGCGCATCGGGCAATTCGACGGCAAGCTCTACCTGGAATTCGGCGGCAAGCTCTTCGACGACTACCACGCCAGCCGCGTGCTGCCGGGATTCGCCCCCGACGCGAAGATCCGCATGCTGCAGAGCATGGTCGACGATGTCGAGATCATCATCGCCATCAACGCCAACGACATCGAGAAGAACAAGCTGCGCGGCGATTTGGGCATCAGCTACGAAGACGACGTGCTGCGCCTGCTCGACCTGTTCGCCAGCCTCAACTTCGCCGTGGGCGGCGTCGTCATCACGCGCTTCACCGGGCAACCCTCCGCCGAGGCCTTCCGCAGCCGACTGGGCGCCCTGGGCGTCCGCAGCTATCTGCACTACCCCATCGCCAACTACCCCACCGACATCGAGGGCATCGTCAGCGACAGCGGCTTCGGCAAGAACGAGTTCGTGGAGACCACCCATCCCCTGGTCGTCGTAACAGCTCCCGGCCCCGGCAGCGGCAAGATGGCCACCTGCCTCTCGCAGATGTACCACGAGCACAAACGCGGCGTGCAGGCGGGCTACGCTAAATACGAGACGTTCCCGGTGTGGAACCTGCCCCTGCGCCACCCCGTCAACATCGCCTACGAGGCGGCCACGGTCGACCTCGACGACGCGAATGCAATCGACCCCTTCCACCTGGAGGCGCACGGAGAATCGACCGTCAATTACAACCGCGACATCGAGGTCTTCCCCGTGCTCCACGCCCTCATGGAACGCATCATGGGCGAGAGCATGTACCAGAGCCCCACGGACATGGGCGTGAACATGGTGGGCTTCGGCATAGTGGACGACGATGCCGTGCGCGTGGCCGCCAGACGCGAGATCCTGCGGCGCTACTTCCGCACCGCGGTGGATGTGAAGCGAGGCAAGGCGGAAGCGGAGTTGGTGGAGAAGCTGCGCCTGCTGATGAACCAGGCCGAGGTGAGCGAAGCCGACCTGGAGGTGCGCACCGCCGCCATGCTGAAGGCCGAGGCCACGAGCGGACCGGCCGGCGCCATCGAGATGCCCGACGGGGCCATCATAACCGGCAAGACCAGCAACCTGCTCGGCGCCGCTTCGAGCACGCTTATGAATGCGCTGAAATACGCGGCGGGCATTCCCGATATCGACGTCATCAGCGATGCCGTCATCGAGCCCATCTGCGACCTGAAGACCGAGCACCTGGGCAGCAAGAACCCGCGCCTGCACTCCGACGAAACGCTGCTGGCCCTATCGGTGAGCAGCGCGACGAACCCGCAGGCGGAAGCGCTTATGCGCCACACCGGCGACTTGGCCGGCTGCGACGCCTTCTTCAGCGTCATCCTCTCGGAAGCCGACGAGCGCCTGCTCCACAAGCTGGGCGTCCACGTCTGCACCGAGCCCGTCTACGAGAAGCTGCGTTTCTACCACAAGTAAGGCAGCGCAGCGGCCCGGGCTCCTCGAGCCGGCTGCTGTTGCGACGTGCGAGCGGGCCTTAGGCGTCGGGCGTCTCCGAGGCCGCTTCGGCCGTCGTCGAGACCGCGCTGTCCGACCGCGCAGCGCTATCGGCCGCTTCCTTCACGCCTTCGGAGGGCTCCGCAGGCCTGCCCGACCTGTGCCGAATGCGGTCGCGGATGCGCTTCTGCCCCGTGGCATCCGCGATGGCGCTGCCTTCCGAGCTCGGATGACCCTTGAAGAACACGCCATCTTCGGCGACGATCGTGCGCCCGGTGCGCTTCTCGAAGTAGTAGACGAACAAGGCCTTGATGAGCGCGGCAGCGGGAATGCCCAGGAGCATGCCCACGAGACCTCCGATAAACCCGCTCATGGCGGTACCGACCGAAGAGCCTATCATCATGGCGAAGATGACGAGCATGGGATGCACGTCCACGGTATCGCTCATGATCTTCGGCGAGATGAAGGTATAGACCACCTGCTGCCAGGCGACCGTGAGGGCGATTACGAGCAGGGCGAAGAAGGCGCCACCTCCCAAGGCGGCAGCTCCGGCCGCAACACCGCCGAGCCAGGGGCCGACGACGGGGATGAAGTTCAACAGACCGGTGATGATGGCGAAGGCCACGGCATTCGGGACGCCGAGAATGGCGAACATGATGACGCAGCCCAAGGCGATGAGCCCGCATTGCACGAGCATACCCTTGATGTAGCCGCCGACCACGCGCGTGAAGGTGATATAGAAGAAATCGAGGCCCTCCTGGTGGGCTCCGCCGGAGATCCTGCGCACCTCGCGTCCCAGGCCGGGCGCTTCGAGCAGCATCCAGAAAGCCGCCACCAGCGCGAAGCCGATGCAGGCGGCCGAATTCGCCACCACGACACCGATATTGGCCAAGTTGTCCAGACCGGAGGACATGAAGCTCTGAAATGCACCGGCCACGGATGACGACAGATTCTCAGCCGCCTCGGAGACGATGGGGTTGCTCATAATCTCGGGATGGTCGCGGGAAAAGGAGGCGAAGGCATCCTGCACGCCTGTAATGTATTCGGGGATGCTGGAGAGCAGGCTCTTGAACTGGTCTCCGATACCGAAGAACGGCGAGGACATGAGGAACCCTATGGCCCCGAGCACGCCGGCGAAGACCACGTAAGCCAAGACGACCGACATGAAACGCGACAGCCCGCGCTTCTGGATGGCATTCACCAGACCGCGCAGGCAAAAGACGATGAAGGCCGACCAGATGAGGATGCCCACGGGGATGGACATCACACCGAGGAGGTATCCCACCCCGAACAGGACTATGAACAAGCCGATAATCGCCCAAATGGCATAGGCCCGCTTGCGCCAGGCCTTCAACGACTGGTCGAAAGAGGCGTCCCGCACATCGGGCCCGGAGGGGAGCGCACCTTCGGCGTGAGACGCGGACCGCGAGGCTTTCGGGGAGCCCTGGGGCATTTACTTCGCCTTGGCTTCGGAGGCGTAATCGTAGTAGTCGCTGTCGGCAGATGCCGAATCGTTCGAACCGCCGGAGGCCTTCGCCTCTTCGGCGGCTTCCCCGTCCTGCGCGGCACCGGGGTCTTGCGCTGGCTCTGCCGCCGCGGCTTCCACCTCGCGCTCCGCTGCCGCCTCTGCCAGGGCGGCGGAGGCGGCGGAGGTCCTAGAGCCATTGAGCGCCTGGAAAACGCGATCGGAAACGGAATTCACCAGTTTGGCCGGTGCCTTGGTGACGGTGTCCACCGCGCCGGCGGCATTGGAGGCCGTGGCCGTGACGTCGCCGATATCCGACATCAACTGGTCGAGGCGCATCAGCTCGAGATTCAGCTCGTCGACCGTGAGGTTCACGCGATCCATGAGCGGGCCGGTCTTGTCGATGGTGGGCTGAAGCCCCTCGGTGAGCTTATCGACGTTGCGCAACGTGGGCTGGAGATTCTTATTGGTCTCATCCACCATGGAACGCGTCGATTTAATCATCTTGGCCAACTCGACTACGAACCACACGAGAGCAACGCCCACGCAGATGAAGACGACGGTAAGAAGCATGTTGAGAATCGCAGCTGCATCCATTCTGCTGTGCCTTTCCTCGAACGGGGCGCTCCGCCCCGGGCAATGACTCCTGAGATTCTACCACGCACAGGCTTGCACCCCCATAAGCACACGGAGGAACCTGATAAATTTCGAAAGCCGCCCCCGAGGCCCGCGCGGCCGACGATGCCTGTGCGCCAACGAGCGAGCGCGGGGGCTAACCGCGAGAGGAGCGATCGCGTCGCGTGGTCTCTTGGCGGTAGGCCTCCCAGCCCCTCTCGGTAGGGTGGAAGAAGCAACCCGGCTCGAACCCTTCGGGCAGGTAGCGTTGGTCGACCCGCCCGCCCGGGTAGTCGTGGGGGTATTTGTAGTCGCCATACTGGTCGCTGCCGGGACGATGACGGTCGCGCAAGTAGCTGGGGACCTCCCGCACCGGGCCGTTGCGCACCTCGGCCAAAGCGGCATCGATGCCCGCCTCCGCGGCGTTGCTCTTGGGCGCAAGCGCATTGTAGATTGCAGCCTGGGCCAAGTTGATGCGGCATTCCGGCAGCCCGATGGCCTCGGCCGCCTTGAAGGCGGCGTGCGCCACCAGCAGCGCCTGCGGATCGGCATTGCCGACGTCCTCGGAAGCCGCGATCATGATGCGCCGCGCGATGAACTTCGGATCCTCGCCGCCGTCGATCATGCGGGCGAGCCAATACAGCGCGGCATCGGGATCGCTGCCGCGCATGCTCTTGATGAAGGCGCTGATGACGTCGTAGTGCATGTCCTTGCCCTTGTCGTAGGGCAGCACGCGATAGGGCGTGGCGGTGTTGACGGACTCCAAATCGATGAGAGCGGGGTCTTCGGGAGTCCCAGGCTTCACCAAGGCAGCGGCCAGCTCGAGGGTGGTAAGGGCCCCGCGGCCGTCCCCTCCCGAGAGCAGCTGAATCTGATCGCGGGCATCCTCGGCCAGTCGGTAGGCGCCGTCGAATCCCCGCTCGTCGAGCAGTGCGCGGTCGACGAGGACCCCGATGTCCTCATCGGAAAGCGGCTGCAGCTCCACTACGCGGCTGCGCGAGAGCAACGCGGTGTTCACCTCGAAAAACGGGTTCTCCGTGGTCGCACCCACCAACACCACCGTGCGGTCCTCCACGGCATGCAGCAGCGCATCCTGCTGGCTGCGATTGAAGCGGTGAATCTCGTCGACGAACAGGATGGTGCGCTGGCCGGTCATGCCCAGACGCTCATCGGCGCTCTTGATCTCCCGACGAAGGTCCGCGACGCTGCCGGCCACGGCGCTCACCTCCACGAAGGCCGCCTGCGTGCTCTCGGCGATGATGTGCGCGATGCTCGTCTTGCCCGTACCCGCCGGCCCGAACAGGATGACGCTCGTGAGCGTGTCGTTGGCGATGACGCGCGCAAGCCAGCTGTCGGGTCCGGCGGCCTGCTGCTGACCTACCAGCTCGTCGAGCGTCCGCGGGCGCATCCGCACCGCCAGCGGGGCATTCTCGCACTTGTATTCCTCTGCCAGTCCCGAAAGAAGGTTCTCCATGGCAAACTCCTCGGCGCTCAGGTGCTGCACGAATCGATGCAAATAACGCCGTATTTCGACGTTTCGCCAGCTCAGACAAAAAAAGTCCCACCCCCGCCCTTTGGATGAACCCACCTCGAGAAAGGTGGGTGCCCGCAACCTGCATCCTGGCTTTCGCATCAACGGACGCCAATCCCCATTCGGCAGGTAATATGGAGCTCCCAAAGTAAATGCATCGGTCCATCGCAAAAAAAACGAGGAACGAAGGTGGAACCGCTTCGAGTATAGCAAGCCCGGGGGAAAAGAAACCTCTTGACTTTATCGCCGCTTCGGGGATGCTCTTTCGAAACCGCTCCGTTACTTATCCGAAACCCGTTTCACAAAACGCGCACCAGCAGGGCATAAGGACTGCAAAACGAGTCTTTATACTGGACGCATCAAACGGAAGGTCACCCTCCTCGAGTTTGACCGGTCGGGACCCTCCCTCCCATCCTTCCCGGCCGGGGTGCGCAAGCACCAACTCCCTCCTTGCGCCCCGGGACCCTCGTCCCGGGGCGTTCTCGTGTAACGAGACACCCAGGATTGTCTCGTTCTGGCAAATAGCAAACGCGGGCATAGAACAGCAGGCAAGAGCCTCGTTGCCCTGACCCTGTGAATAGCAACCTGGTTGTTTTTGCGGTCCCTGCCACAGGCTGGCCAGCAGGATTCGGAAGCGCTCAATTCGATCCCGAAGCGAACAAGAAGGCGGCCCTTAAGGCCGCCTTCGATGGGCTCCAGTCGCAGCCGGCTTAGAGCATCGCCGGGGTGAAGGAGTCTGCTATCTCCTCGATGGTGGAAGTAAGCTCGCTCTGCTTCGACGCATCGTAGATGATTTGCAGGGTATTCAGATAGCTGTCACCGTAATAGACCAGGTAGTACTCGCCTTGGTCGCCGTCATACTGCCGAAGCATGACGTAGTTGCTCCCGGCCTCGGTCTTCACGTCGGACGTGCCGTTCCAGAGCATCTCCTCTATCATGCTTCCGTCGAGCTGATTGCTGTTGAGAGAACCGGATACGACGACTTTCATCCCCGTGTCGGGGTCGGTCCAGGTGGCACCGTCGCCATTGGCGGATTCCGCGGGCGTGCCGAAGGAAGAGGGGACGAAGAGGCTGTAGCCGTAACGACTGTTCTGATAGAGCGTGGACGAAGACGTATCGGAAGCGCTCTTCGACTGGGAGCTGCTCTTCGCGCTGGAGGAGCCATCCTGTCTGTCCTGCTTGGCCGAAGAGGACGTACTCGCGCTCTTGCTCGAGGCAGACGAGCTGTCGCTGCTCGCGATGGCAGACGAGATTGCACTGGAGATTTGCGGATCGCTGTAACTCCCCGCGACGATACCCGCGAGCAAGGCGCCGAAGGCGAAATAGAGGATCAGGGCCAAAATCGAGAGCACGAGGCCCACGATGCCGCAGATCTTGCCCCCCTTGGCCTTGCCGCCCTGAGGGTCCAGGGCCTTGCCCGCCAAGACGATGGCCACGATGCCCAAGACGATGCCGAGCAGAACGGACCCGGAGAAGATGATTGCCAAAATGCCGCAGACGAGCGCACCCGTGGCCTTGCCATCGGATTGCGGGGGCACGGCAGATGCTGGTGCCGAAGAGACGCCAGGCGCCGACGGGGGCGGAGGCGGCGGCACCATGCCAGGCTGAGGCTGCGCAGGCGCAGCGGTCGGCTGAGCCGGCGCGGGCACGGTCTGCGACGTGGAATCGGCGGGTTGCGTGGGCGCGGCATCGAAGGAAGAGACGGGCTGCGTGGGCGCATCTGCCGGAGGTTGCGGGGCCGCGTAGGACTGCGCAGGCGCGGGCTGCTGCTCGGACGCGGCGGGCTGCTCGTCCGCAGACGACCGCAGCGGGCTTCCGCATTCGAGACAGAAATTCGCGCTGTCTTCGTTGGCAGCGCCGCACTGAGGACATATCATGGCAACCCCTTTCATTCGGCGACCGCAACGTATCGCAGCGTATCGCTCTCGACCTTGCCCACCACTTTACCGTAAAACGGCAACAGCGGAGGCGGTATCTGCACGGCAGGCGAAACAACGGCGGG
>CAJOOG010000074.1 GCA_905236045.1 uncultured Denitrobacterium sp. | reverse complement strand
CGGCCGCCCGCCCTGGCTCGCGCCCCGCGCTGCACAGAAATCGTGGTGCTCGCCTTCCGCGCTTTTTGCGCCTCTGCGCTTACGCTACACTAGCTGGCATGACTACAGATCCTTCTCACATCCGCAACTTCAGCATTATCGCCCATATCGACCATGGCAAGTCGACCATCTCCGACCGCGTCCTGGAGATGACGGGTACCGTGGCCCATCGCGATATGCAGGCCCAGCTGCTCGACAGCATGGACATCGAGCGCGAGCGCGGCATTACCATCAAGAGCCAGGCCGTGCGCGTGGACTACGTCGCCGATGACGGCGAGCTCTACCATTTCAACCTCATCGACACGCCGGGGCATGTGGACTTCACCTACGAGGTCTCCCGCAGCTTGGCGGCGTGCGAGGGGGCCGTGCTGGTGGTGGATGCCACCCAGGGCGTGGAGGCTCAGACGGTGGCCAACGCCATGATGGCCATGAACGCCGATTTGGAGATCATCCCGCTCATCAACAAGATCGACCTGCCCAGTGCCGAGCCGCAACGCGTTCGCGCCGAAATCGAGGACGCTCTGGCCATCCCCGCCGACGACGCCGTTTTGGCTAGCGGGAAGACCGGCGAGGGCATTCACGACCTGTTGGAATCCGTGGTTTACAACATTCCCGCCCCCGAAGGCGACGCCACGGCCCCGCTGCGCGCTCTCATATTCGACTCCTACTTCGATGCCTACCGCGGCGTGGTCGCGCTCGTGCGCGTGGTGGACGGTACTCTGCGCAAGGGCGAGAAGATCCGCTTGGTGGCTACCGACGAGACCACGCTCGTGGAGGACGTGGGCGTGCGCCGGCCCGCCGAGATCTCTACCGGCGAGCTCGGTGTGGGCGAGGTGGGATATCTGGTCACGGGCCTCAAGGATCCTAGCGCGGTGAAGGTGGGCGACACGGTTACCACGGCCGAGGGCGGCGTGCAAGAGCCGCTTCCCGGGTATCGTGAGGCCAAGCCCATGGTCTTCACCGGGCTTTTCCCCATCGACTCCGACCAGTATTCGGTTCTGCGCGATGCGCTCGAGAAGCTTACGCTCAACGATCCCGCGCTCGTCTACGAGCCCGAGACCAGCCACGCGCTCGGTTTCGGCTTCCGCGTGGGCTTTCTGGGCCTTCTGCACATGGAAGTGGTCAAGGAGCGCCTCGAGCGCGAGTTCGACCTGGACCTGCTGGCCACGGCCCCCAGCGTGGAGTACCACGTGTATCGCCAGGGCGGCGAGATGATAAGCCTCCATTCGCCGCAGGACATGCCCGACCCCGGCGACATCGAGCGAATCGAGGAGCCGTACCTGAAGGCGAAGATCCTCATTCCGCCCGATTACGTGGGCGCGGTCATGGACCTTACGGTCGCGCGACGCGGAACGTTCGTGACGATGAACTACCTCTCGCAGCAGACGGTGGAGATGATATGGGAGCTGCCGCTCTCCGAGCTCATCTTGGATTACTTCGATAAGCTGAAGAGCTCGACGAAGGGCTACGCCTCGCTCGATTACGACTTCGACGGCTACAAGCCCAGCAAGCTCGTGAAGCTCGACATCCTGCTGGCCGGCAAGCCCATCGACGCGCTTTCCTTCATCGTGCACCGCGACAAGGCCTACGACCGCGGCAAGGTGCTTTGCGAGAAGCTGAAGGGCATCATCCCGCATCAGCTGTTCGAGGTGCCCATCCAGGCCGCCGTCGGCGGGCGCATCCTGGCACGGCAGACGGTGAAGGCCAAGCGCAAGGACGTGCTGGCCAAATGCTACGGCGGCGACATAAGCCGCAAGCGCAAGCTGCTCGAGAAGCAGAAGCAGGGCAAGAAGCGCATGAAGAGCATCGGCAACGTCGAGGTGCCGCAGGAGGCTTTCATGGCGATTCTGAAGGTGGACGAGTGATGGCGCGGAAGCAAGATTACGACTGGCTGGACGATCCCTTCGACGATAAGAAGGCCGCCGAGCAACAGAAGGCTCGCATGGGCACCGGCAGCAAGGTGGCCGTGGGCTTGGGCTGCCTCGCCCTCTTCATCGTGCTGTGCGCGCTCGTGGTGCTGACGTTTCTGGCCATCGGATCCGTGGTGGGCGTGCATTGAGCGCCGCGGAGGGCACCTGCGGCTTTCCCGTCCTGCTCGCGCCCATGGCGGGGGTATCCGATGTCGTCTTCAGGCGCATTTGCTTGGAGAGGGGAGCGTCGCTTGCCTTCACCGAAATGGTTTCCGCCAAGGGGCTTTCCTTCGGCAACGAGCGCACCGGCGACTTGCTGGAGCTGGCACCTAACGAGCGGGTCGTGGGCGTGCAGCTGTTCGGGCACGAGCCCGCGGTGATGGCGGCCGAGGCGCGGCGGGTGCGCGAGATGCTCGGGGAGCGTCTGGCCGTCCTCGACATCAACATGGGATGTCCGGCCCGCAAGATCGCAGCGAAAGGCGATGGCGGCTCGCTGATGGCGCGACCGGCCGAGGCACGCGAGATCATCCGCGCCGTGGCGGGTTCGGTGGACGTGCCGGTAACGGTGAAGTTCCGGCGCGGGTTCGAGCTGGACCGGGAGACCGCTCCGGCCTTCGCCGAGATGGCGCAGGAAGCCGGGGCCGCCGCGCTTACCGTGCACGGCCGCTTCGTGCGGCAGATGTACCGGGGTCCTGCCGATTGGGGATGCATCGAGCGCGTGGTGAATGCCGTGGATATCCCCGTGGTGGGCAACGGCGACGTGACGAGCGGCGAGCGCGCCGTGGCCCTGCGCGAGCAGACGGGCTGCGACGGGGTGATGATAGCGCGCGCGGCCCGGGGCAATCCGTGGATATTCGAGCAGGTTCGCGCCGCTCTCGACGGGCGTCCCGCGCCCGCGCCGCCGACGGCGGAAGAACGCATAGCGATGATGAGGATTCATGCTCACTTGCTCTACGACTGGGAGCCGCGGGCCTTGGTGCGCATGCGCAAGCACGCGAGCTGGTACGTGAAGGGCATGCCCGCCGCGAGCGCCGTCCGCGCGGCTTTGAACGAGGCCGTGACGCTGGAGGACTTCGATAGGGTATTCGACGATCTGCTCGAGCGGGTTGCCGGTGGGGATACCGGCCGCGCAGCGCCCGCCCCCGCGTCCGTGCCGCCGGCTTCAGCCCGCTGAGCCCCCGGCATCCTCGAATCAAGAGAGAGAAGGAGGCGACGAGAGATGCACGATCCGTACCGGGCGCTCTACATTCACGTGCCGTTCTGCAAGCGCCGTTGCTGGTATTGCGACTTCGCCACACGCGCCGTCGAAGAGGATTCGCCGCTTATGGAGGAATACCTGCAGCGGATGATAAGCGACATCCGCCAGGCGAGCGCAAGGGGATGGCTGGCCGATATCCGCACGGTCTACCTGGGCGGCGGGACCCCCAGCCATTTGGGTCACAAGCGCCTGACGGAGCTGCTGTACCTGCTGTCCTTGAGCATGCACCTGACGCCGGAAGTCGAGTGCACCATGGAGGCCAACCCCGACAGCCTGACGGATCGCATGGCGAAGGACCTCTACGCTTTGGGCGTGAACCGGCTCTCCATCGGCGTGCAGAGCTTCGATGACGAAGTGCTCGCCACCTTGGGACGCGTGCACGATGCCGCTGCGGCGCGTTCGGCCATCCGCACGGCGCGGGAGCGCTTCGAGAACGTGAGCGTGGACTTGATGTGCGGGATCCCCGGGCAGTCGCGCGAGAGCTTCCGGGCGAGCGTGCGCGAGGCCGTCGATGCGGGGGCCGCGCACCTGAGCATCTATCCGCTCTCGATCGAGAAGGGCACTGCGCTTCAGCGCTTGGTGAGGCAGGGTAAGATGGAGGACGTGGATGCGGATGCGCAAGCCCAGGCGATGCAAGACGCATCTGAGCTGCTGGGCGCGGCGGGGTTCGAACGCTACGAAGTGGCTAGCTACGCGCGTCCCGAATACCAGTGCGCCCACAACACGGCCTACTGGACCGGCGTGCCCTATCTGGGTTTGGGCCCTTCGGCTACTACCATGACGCAGAATGCCGAAAGGCGCATGCGCCGCCAAGACGACCAGATTACCGACGACTTGGATGCGAAGCAGATGCGCGTGGAGGACGTGATGCTGGGCATGCGCATGAGCAGGGGAGTCTCCGACGAGAAGGCGGCATGGGCGGCCGAGTTGGCCCCGGATTTGCCCGGCGTGCTCGAGCGTCTGGCCGAGCAGGGCCTGGTCGAGCACGTAGAAGCCCGCTGGCGTCCCACTGAGAGGGGCTGGCTGTGCGGCAACGACCTCTACGAGGCCATCTACGAGCTCGCCCCCTGACGATGAGGCCCGCCCGCTACCTCGCGTACGTCGCCATGTGACGGCTTGGTATCGTTTCGGCACTCTGTTTGCGCGCTTGCTAAAATTGGGTGTTGCATTCAACGGCCGAACACAGTGGAAAGGGGTGCTTATGCTCACCGATCGCAGGCAGCGCGTGCTCGCCGCCCTTATCGAGGAGTATGTCTCGCACATCCTTCCCGTCGGGAGCCGCACCTTGGTGGAGCATTATGGGCTCGGCGTCAGCCCCGCCACGGTCCGCAACGAGCTTTCCGCGCTCGAGGAACAGGGCTACATCACCCAGCCCCATACCAGCGCCGGCCGCGTCCCCACCGACGCCGGCTACCGCAGCTTCGTCGACGACCTGCTGGCCGGCGAGCTCGCCGAGGAGAAGCTCGACGAGGAGAAGCTCGATGCCGTCGAGGACCTGCGCCGCAGGGCTACTGAACTCGACGAGCTCGAGGCGCGCACCGCCGAGGCCCTCTCGCAGCTCACCCATTGTCTCTCCATCGTGCTGCCTCCGAGCACGCTCTCGCTCGATATCCGCCAGATCACTTTCGTGTCCCTTTCACCTTGCCGCGTTCTCGCCGTGGTCATTACCGAAGATGGCCAGGTGCTCAACCGGCAGCTCGAATGCGCCGAGGAGGTTTCCGCCGATAAGCTCGCCCGCGCGCAGTCCCTTCTCAATCGCCTTTTCGCGGGGAAGGATTGGGCGGATCTGCGCGGCAGCATCGACGCGCGCGATGCCGCGGAGCTCGCCGACCCGCTTGTGGGCTCGCTCGCCCGCGAGGTGCTTGCATGCCTGCAGGAGGGCGACGGCGCCCACGCGCGGCGGCTGGGCCTCTCCACGCTCATGCGCCAGCCGGAGTTCGCGCAGGCCGAGGCCCTGGTGCCCGTGCTGGAGGTGCTCGAGGACGACACGGTGCTCTTGCAGATCCTCCAAGGCTTGGAGCGCGACAAGACCACCGTGCGCATCGGGCACGAGAACGCAACCTCTCAGCTCGCGGGCGCTAGCGTGGTCGCGGCTCGTTTCGGACGGGGGGCCGCAGAGGGCGTCGTCGCCATCATCGGGCCGACGCGTATGGATTATGCCCAGGTCATCCGCGCGGTGCATACCGCTCGCGCGGTCCTGGGGGATGAATAGAAAGGCAAACAGGGCAAATGGCCAAGGACCTCTACGAAGTGCTCGGCGTCGATCGCAACGCCACCGATGACGAAATCAAGAAGGCGTTCCGCCGCAAGGCGCGTCAGCTGCATCCCGACGTGAACAAGGCGGCGGATGCCGAAGAGCAGTTCAAGGAGCTCAACGAAGCTTACGACGTGCTCTCCGACGCCAACAAGCGCGCGCAGTACGACCGCTTCGGCACCGTTGCCGGTGCCGCGGGCGCGCCGGGCGGGCAGCCCTACGTGGATTTCGACGACATCTTCGGCGGTTTCAACATGGGCGATCTCTTCAGCAGCTTCTTCGGCGGCGCGGCGGCGGGCTCCGGCCAGCGCATGCGCCGCGAAGGGCGGGATATGGGCGTCGGCTTGCGTCTGACGTTGGAGGAAGTGGCCTGCGGCGTGAACAAGGATATCGTCTACGATCGCCTGGCCCCATGTCAGGATTGCGGCGGAAGCGGCCTGGGGGAGGGCGGTGAAGAGGTCAGCTGCCCCGAGTGCCATGGCCAGGGGCGCGTCGTCACGGTGCAGCGCACGTTTCTCGGCGACATGCAGACCGCCACGACCTGCCCGCGTTGCGGCGGTACCGGGCGCATCGTGAAGAACCCCTGCCCGGAATGCGAGGGCCAGGGCCGCGTTCCCGACCGCCAGAAGATTACCGTCGAAGTGCCCGCGGGCATCCGCGACGGCCAGCAGCTGCGCCTGTCCGGCTTCGGCGAGGCGGGCATGCAGGGCGCCGAGGCCGGGGACCTCATCGTCACCTGCCGTATCATGCCCCACGAGTACTTCCAGCGCGACGGCGACAACCTGCATACGCGGGTGGACGTCAACGTGGTGCAGGCCTGTTTGGGCGCCGAGATAGAGGTGGACGGCATCTTCGAGGGCGAGAAGGCGAAGGTGCAGATTCCCGACGGCTGCCAAAACGAGCAGGTCGTGCGCACGCGCAACTTCGGCATGCCGCGTTTCCGCAGCGACACCCGGGGCGATCTGTTCACGCACGTGAACGTGGTCGTGCCCAAGAAGCTCACGAAGCGCGAGCGCGAGCTGTTCGAGGAGCTTGCGCAGGAGATGGGCAAGGACTACTCCGAGCAGCGCTCCGCCTTCCAGAAGATCCGCGATTCCTTCTCGGGGTAAGCCGTGAGTCTGCCGCGCTTCTTTCTGGACTCCCAGGTCCTCTCCGCCGAGACCGAGCCCGTCTTCCCCCTGCGTCTGGGGGTCGACGATATGCGCCATGCCCGCGTTTTGCGCCTGCGGCCCGGCGAGCATATCGCGGTAATCGACGCGGCGCAGGATTATTTCGAGTGCGAGATCGTCTCCATGGCAGACGGCGTCTCGGTGCGCATAGCCGCGCACGAGAAGGCGCCCGAGATCGGGCGGAGAGTGGTCCTGCTGCAGGGCCTCTCGAAGGGCGACAAGATGGATACGGTCATTCGCCACGCCACCGAGCTGGGGGTTTCCGCCTTCATCCCCCTGTCCTGCTCGCGCAGCGTGCTGAAACTCGATCCCGCCAAGAGCGTCAAGCGCACCGAGCGCTGGCGCTCGATCGCCAAGAGCGCCGCCATGCAATCGGGTCAGGCGGCGGTGCCCGAGGTTTCCGAGCCCAAGACACCGGCGGAAGCGGCGGAGATGCTCGGCCAGTTTACGGCCGTGCTCGTGTGCTGGGAGGAGGAACGTGCGGGCTCCCTGCGCCGGGCGATCGACGCGGGGCTCGCCTACTGGGGATGTCTGGCCGCGGATGCGAAGGTCGCCGTGGTCGTGGGGCCCGAAGGGGGGCTCACCTCGGAGGAAGTGCGGACATTGCTCGCCTGCAACCCCGCTGCCGCCTCCATCACGCTGGGCCCTGGCATCCTGCGCACGGAGACGGCGGGCGTGGTGGCTCCGGCGCTCGTGCTCTACGAGTTGGGCGGCCTGCAGTGAGATTTTCCCTGGTGAACCTGGGTTGCAAGGTCAATCGGGTGGAAAGCGACGAGATGGCGGCCCGCCTGCTGGAGGCGGGGCACATCTGGGACGGGCGGAATCCCCAGGTGGTGGTGGTGAACACCTGCGCGGTCACGGGAGAGGCGGAGAAGAAGACCCGCAAGGCCGTCCGCGCCGAGCTGCGTCGGCACGTATCCGCGGCGGTGCTGGTGACCGGCTGCGCAGCCGCGCTCGACGCCGAGGAGTTCACGGTCATGGACCCGCGTGTGCGCGTGGTCGGCAAGGGGGAGGTTCTCGCGATCTGCGAGAGCCTGACCGACGATGGACGCGTGGAGGCGGCTGTCGACGGATGCGAGCGGTTGCAGCCGCCCGCGCAGTCCGCCCCCGCGCACCTGTCGTCCCCCGCGCAGTCCGCCCCCGCGCACCTGTCGTCCCCCGCGCGTCCGCAGGCCCCCGCGCATCCGGTCCCGTCGCGAGTGGGCGGGCGGTTCCCCACGCGTGTCGGCATCAAGGTGCAGGATGGCTGCAACAACGCCTGCACGTTCTGCATCGTGCACGTCGCACGCGGACGCGCGAGCAGCGTTCCCCTCTCGCAGGTATTGGAAACCGCCCGCGCGCAGGTGCAGGCGGGCGCACGCGAACTCGTGCTCACGGGTATCAATTTGGGCACGTACCGCGACGAGACGCTATCGGGCGCCGGGGCGGACCTGACGCGTCTGGTGCGGGAATTGCGCGCAGCCTGCCCCGAGGCCCGGCTGCGCATCTCCAGCGTGGAGCCCTGCGACGTCTCCCCCGCGCTCGTGCGGGCGCTCGCGGATGGCGAGGGCATGCTCTGCCGGCATCTTCACCTGCCCCTGCAATCCGGCAGCACGCGCGTGTTGCGCGAGATGGCGCGTCCGTACACGGCCGAGCGTTTCGCGCAGATCGTCGAAGGGCTGTATGCCCGTGTTCCGCGCCTCAGCCTCTCGACTGATATCATCTGCGGCTTCCCCGGCGAAACCGACGAGGATTTCGAGCGCACCCTCGAGATGGCCCGCGAGAGCCGTTTCACCAAGATCCACGTGTTTCGCTACAGCAAGCGCCCGGGCACGCCCGCCGCCGCCCGCCCCGACCAGCTTCCCCCGCACGTCATCGCCGAGCGTGCGCATGCGCTCCAGGAGCTGGCGAGGAATCTGCGCCTGCAGGAGGGTCGCGCGCGCCTGGGTGGGCGAGAGCTCGTGCTGGTGGAGGCGCAAGGCGAGGGCATGTCCGAGTCCTATTACGAGGTCCGCACGGGCGATGCTCCACGTGGGGCGCTCATCGAGGCGACCTTAACAAGCATCGACGAGGATGGTATCTTCACTTTATGACCGAAGAGCAGACCGAAAGACAAGCCGAACGCCCGCCTGCGCACCCCGCGCACCCCGCCCGCCAGCGCGTGGAGCTTGCCGTGCCCGCCGGCGTCGACATGGCGCTGCTCGTGGGCCCGGGCGATGACCTCCTGCGCATCATCGAGGAAGCCTACGCCGTCAGGATTACCGTCCGGGGCGATAAGGTGCTCCTGGCGGGCGAGGCGGTGGAGGTCCAGGCGGCCACCTCGCTGTTCGGCGATCTCTTCAAGCTGCTCGAAGGCGGCGATGCGCCCGACGAGGCCTACGTTCGCCACGCCATAGACCTGCTGCGCACCGGGGATTTCGCCCCGCGGGCGCTGCACGACGATGTCATCCTCACGCACAGGGGGAAGGTCGTGCGTCCGAAAACCGCAGGTCAGAAGCGCTACGTGGACGCCATTCGCGCCAATGCCGTCACCTTCGCCATAGGGCCCGCCGGCACGGGCAAGACCTACCTGGGCGTAGCCATGGCGCTTGCGGCCCTCGAGCGCAGGGAGGTAACGCGCGTGGTCCTCTCGCGTCCGGTGGTGGAGGCGGGGGAGAGCCTGGGCTTTCTGCCCGGTACGCTCTTCGAGAAGATCGACCCCTACATCCGCCCGCTCTATGACGCGCTCTTCGAGATGATGGAGCGCGAGACGGCCCGGCGTCTGCTCGACGACGGCACCATCGAGATAGCCCCGCTCGCCTTCATGCGCGGGCGCACTCTCTCGGATGCCTTCATCATCTTAGACGAGGCCCAGAATGCCACGCCCGAGCAGATGAAGATGTTCCTCACGCGGCTCGGCTTTGGCAGCAAGATGGTCGTGACCGGCGACATCTCCCAGGTGGACCTTCCCGGCGGGGTCTCGGGGCTCTGCCAGGTGCGGCCCATTCTGGAGGGGCTGCGCGACATAGCCTTCTGCGACCTGGGACGCAAAGACGTCGTGCGGCATTCGCTCGTCGCGGAGATAGTGGCGGCATACCAACGTGCCGAAGAGGCCGGACAGCGCTAGGAGGACCTGTGGATATCGTCGTCAACTGCGATTACGGTGGTGAAGAGCTCTGCGGGCTGCCCGTGCGCGAGCTGGCCGAATTCGTCATCGCCGCCGAGGGGAAGCCGCCCGCGACCGAGGTCTCCATCAGCTTCGTCGACGACGACGAGATGACGCGCCTGAACGAGGGTTATCGCGGCAAGCGGGGGCCCACCGACGTGCTCAGCTTCGAGTGCGACAACCTCGACGACGGCTTCAGCGCCTCCTCGCCGGCCGAGGCCCCCTACGAGCTCGGCGACATCGTCATCGCAGTCGATGTATGCCGCCGCCAGGCCCCCGAATACGGCAACACCTTCGCCCAGGAGATCGAGCTGCTCCTGGTTCACGGCCTGCTCCATCTGTGCGGCTACGATCATATCGAAGACGACGAGTCGGCCGTCATGCAGGCCCGCGAGCGCGAGCTGCTTGCCGCATGGAGGGAGCTCTCATGAAGCCGGGCACTCAGGGGACCCCCTTCGGCAAGTCCTTCAAGTACGCCTTCCGCGGCGTGGTGAACGCCTATCAGACCGGGCGCAACATCCGCGTGCAGACGGGCGCGGCCGTACTCGTGGTGCTGCTGGGGCTCGCCTTTCGCCTGGCGCCTTGGGAATGGTGCGCGGTGCTCATCTGCTGCGGTCTGGTCATCGGCGGCGAGTGCTTCAACTCCGCCATCGAGGACGCCGTGGATCTGGCCGAGCCGGAGCTGAATCCTCTGGCCGCGAACGCGAAGGACCTGGCCGCCGGCGCCGTGCTCGTCTTCTCTCTCTTCTCCTTCGTCGTCGGCTGCATCGTCTTCGTTCCCCATCTTCTTCGCTTGTTAGGACTCTGAATGGCCGAATCCGTCTTCCGTTCCGGCTTCGTCACGCTCATCGGGCGGCCGAACGCCGGCAAGAGCACGCTCATCAACACGATCATGGGCAAGAAGCTGGCCATCACCAGCGACACCGCCCAGACGACGCGCCACCGCTTCCGCGCCGTGCTCACCCGCGAGGATTTCCAGCTCGTGCTGGTGGACACCCCGGGCCTTCACAAGCCCCACGACGTGCTCGGCGAGGAACTCAACGAAAGCGCGATCCAGGCCCTCGACGGCATCGACGCGGTCGCCTTCCTGCTCGACGCAGGCAAGCCCTTCGGCAGGGGGGACGCCTGGGTGGTCGAGCATCTGAAGGGCGTGGACGCGAAGAAGCTCTTGGTGGTGACGAAGGTCGATCTGGCCGAGGGGGAGGCCGTGCGCCGGCAGGAGCAGGCGGCGTGCGAGTTCGCCGACTGGGATGCCGTCATCGACGTGTCCTCCGTCACGGGCGAGGGCGTGCAGGAGTTCGTCGACACCGCGGCGTCGCTGTTGCCGGAGGGTCCGGCGTGGTTTCCGACCGACACGCAGACCGATCAGCCCATCGAGGTCGTGGTGGCCGAATTCGTCCGCGAGAAGATCCTGCGGGGATTCCACGACGAGGTCCCGCATGCCATAGGCGTGCTCGTGGAGGAGATGAGCTACGACCGCAAGAAGGACCTCGAACGCATTTTCGTGACCATCTACGTCGAGCGCGAGAGTCAGAAGGGCATCATCATCGGCAAGGGCGGCGCGGCGCTGCGCCAGGTGGGCACCGAGGCGCGGTCCGATTTGGAGCAGCTGCTGGGCAGCAGGGTGTATCTGGACCTCCACGTGAAGGTCCGCAAGAATTGGCGCCGCGACCTGAATCAGATCCGCCGCTTCGGCTACGGGGAGGGCATCTGAGTGGCGAGGCCGACGTATCGATCCCGGGTTTTGGTGCTGAAGAAGACCAATCTGGGCGAGACCGACCTCATCCTGACGATGCTCGAGGAGGACGGTTCGCAGCTGCGGGCGGTGGCGAAGGGGGCCCGCAAGCCCAAGAGCTCGTTTGCGGCGCGACTCGACCTGTTCTGCGTATGCGACGTGCTGGCCGCCCCCGGCCGTTCCTTGGACGTGATATCCGAGGCGCGTCTCGTCGAGGCGCATATGCCGCTGAAGACCGACATAGCACGCGTGGCCGCGGCCGCTCCCGTGCTAGAGTCGCTGACGCGCACGACGCAGGAGGGCCTGCCGGTCCCGCGCCTGTTCGACATGGCCGCGGCGGTGCTGGCCGCGCAGGCCGCGCTCGGCGCGAGCGCGGGTGAGTCGGGTGCGGCTGCGGCTGCGAGCGCGGCGCCCCCGAGCGTCTCGTCGGCGCTCACGGCGGCGCGGGATGCCGCCGTACCCGCGCTGACGGCGGCGTTTCTGGTGAAGCTCTTCGCCATCCTGGGTTTCCGCCCGCTCTTCGATGCCTGCGTGTCATGCGGCGCGCCCGTCGCGCCCGCCGCGCCCGGGGCGCCCGTCGCCGCGGAAGGGGGAACCTGCGATTTCTCCTTTACCGGGGGGGGAGTGGTCTGCTCGGATTGCTCGCCTGGCACGGACAGCGTGCGCATGCCCGCGGCGACCCTGAAGTGGGCCAAACGCTTCCTGTCCAGCACGTTCGAGCAGGTGATTCTTGCGCAACCCCCGCTCGACGCGTCCTTCGCCGTGCTCGAATTCTGCCAAAGCTGGCTTGGAGCGCAGCTGGGCCTGAACCTGAAGTCGCTCGCGTATCTCCTCTCGAGCGGCCTCTACTGAGCAGGGCCCTTCGCGAGCACGCTTTCACTCTCGCGAAGGGCCCTGCCTGCGTTCTGTGCGGTCGCACCCGCTCGCGCTAGGCGCTATGGGCGCCTTTGACCTTGTTCTTCTTGCGCGTGTAGACGAACGCGCCTAAGCCTGCGGACAGCACGACGACGGCTCCTAGGCCCAGGGGCAGCGCCAGGTTGTCGTACTCGTCGGCCTTCGCCGCAAAAGAGCTGGCCGTGGAGCTGCCGGCTCCCGATCCCGCGCTCGTGCCGCCGTTCCCGCCGAAGGTCGTGCTCGTTGCGTAATAAGCGTCGAAGTTCGCACGGCTGATGGTGGCGTTCTGCACTTCGTTCGCATCGCCGGTCGACACTTCGGTGCCAAAGGCGCCTGTTAGCGTCACGGTAACGCTGCCGGAGCCTTCTACGACGGTGGTCCCGTTCGCCACGATCGTCGCCGTATTGCCGCTCGCGTCTACGACCTTGCCGCCTTCGGCCACGTTCAGGCTGCTCACCGTGCTGTCGGCCGTCACGACCCACGTGCTGGTGCCGTCCACGTTCACCGCCAGATTATCCCCGACCGCGTCTCCTCCGCTCGCGTTCTCCTCTATGGAGGCGGCTCCGGTCCAGGTGGTGCCAGCGGTCAGGTAGACGTGCGCTTGGCTGATGGTGTCGGCGGAGATGTTCCCGTCGAGGGTCTGCTGGATGCCGGTGAAGTTCACCGTCGCGCCGTTCTTGCCGGCGCTGCCCCAGTTGTTGGAGTCGTTGCCCTGCGCGATCAGCAGACTGGCCTTGGTGCTGTCGTAATCGAGCGTGGTGTTCTTCAGCACGATGTCGGCGGTCGTGTTCGTCGTGTAGAACATGCTCCCGCTTTGGATGGCGCTCTTCAGCGTGGAATCCGTAGCCTGGAAACGCGCCGCCGCGCCTGTGGAGGTGTCCGCGTCGCCGGAGGTGCTCTGGTAGATGATGATGCCGTCGGCGACGGGGTCGCTCGCAGTGCGGTCGGTGGTCGTGCTCTCGAGCGTGGAGTTGCTGATGAGTATCGTGTTCAGGCCTTCCATGCCCGCGATCTGGCTGCCCGTTGCGGTGCCGCTTACGTTATCGACTTCGATGTTGCCGGTGCTGTAGAGCAGAGGAGAGCCAGATCCGGCCGTGGAGAGCGTGCTGTTGGTCACGCTGATGTCCCCGCCGCCGCGGTCGGTCGCCACGCCCGCGCAATGCCGGCCCTGCGTCTCGATGGTCATCTGGTTGGCGACGATGATTCCGCTGTAGGTGGCATCGAGGCCGCGCGCCTTGTCGGCGCTGGTCGTGATGGTGTCGTTGTTGGCGAAGACCGTGCCGGAGTCGGTGGCGAAGATGCCGTTGCTGCCCTCGCTTTCGGCGCAAAGCGATGTGTCGCTCACGTAGGCGGTGCTGCCCTCGTTCACGGACAAGAGGATGGAGTTCAGCCCGTAGAAGTTGCAGTTGTCGCCGTTGCCGTCGCCGCCGCTCTTGGACAGGATAGCGCCGGTCATCTTCAGCGTTCCGCCGTTGCTCACCAGCACGGCGTTCTGGTCGGCCTCGGTGGCCGAGACGCTCTCGCCCTCGCTCGTCTTCTCGTCTCCGTTCACGCTCAGCTCGCCGGAGAGGCTGCCGGAGTAGTCGTAGCTCTGCGTGTTGGCGCCGCCGCCGCCGCCGGGGGCCTGTCCGCCGCCTCCGTCGGCATCGCCTTCGCCATTCGGCTTAGAGGGCGGCTCGCCCCCCGCCTCTCCGCCCTGCTGCTCGCCGTCCGGTTTCGAGGGGGGCTGCCCGCCCTGCCCGTTCTGCCCGCCGCCCGCATCCGAGGGAGGCTGGCCCTGCTGCGCCTGTTGCCGGGTGTCCGACCCGCCGCTCGAGGCCTCCTCGGCGAAGGCGGCGACGGGCGTGGCGAAGGCGAGCGCCGCGGCCAGCATCCAGGCGAGCGGCGTGCGCAAGCGCCGTGCGGCGAAGCGCTCGATGTCGTGAGTGCGAGCTTTCATGATTCGATTCCCTCCCTCTGTTTCGCGATCGATGAAGCCATGGTAGCTGCAGAACCTGAAAATTTCCCAAAGCCCGCGCCCGACGCGCAGCCGCGGCCCGCCCGCTTACGCAGCTGCGGCCCGCGCCGGTGCGAGTGTGTGCTAAACGTGGTTTCCGCACGTCCCTTCAGCACCTTGCCTATAATAGGGCGCACTGCACGAGCGCAGTCGACTTTCCTCTTGGCCCGCACGCACCACCTGCATGTCCGCCCAGAGGAGAGCGTAAGGCACAAGCCCGCGAGGGCCCGAAGGAAAGGTGGACGCATGGCTGATAAGCTGAGCATCTCCAAAGAGCGCGCTGCCGAGCTCATGAAAGAATACGGCAAGAGCGAAAACGACTCCGGTTCCGCGGAAGTCCAGGTCGCCATCCTCACCGAGCGCATCAGTAACCTCACCGAGCATCTGAAGGTCCACAAGAAGGACAACCACTCGCGCCGCGGCCTCATGATGCTCATCGGCAAGCGCCGTGGTCTGCTTAAGTACATCAAGGACCGCGACATCATGGAATACCGCGAGCTCATCAAGAAACTCGGCATCCGCGACAACGTCTAATCAGAGCACAGGGCCCGTCTCCCAGGCGGGCTTTCGTCTATTCGGGCGCCAGAAGGAAACGGCGGCCGGATTTGCGGTCGGGGGCGGGAGGACCGCACCTGCTCGCGGCGGGGATGGGCCCCGTCGAAGAGGCTTCCGCGCACTCGGGCGCGGAGGAAAGTGAAGCAATATGAGCAAAATCGTAGAAGAATTCGAACTGTACGGAAAGAAATACCGCTTCGAGACCGGCGAGCTCGCCAAGCAGGCCACCGGCGCCGTGCTGGTCACCCAGGGGGATACGACCATCCTCGTCACCGCCGTGGTCAGCAAGGAGGAGCGCGATTACGACTTCTTCCCGCTGACCGTCGACTTCATGGAGAAGATGTACTCGGTCGGGCGCATTCCCGGCGGGTATCTGAAGCGCGAGGGCAAGGCCAGCGACAAGGGCACCCTCACCGCCCGCATGATCGACCGTCCCATCCGCCCGGGTTTCCCCGACGGCTTCAAGAACGAAGTCCAGATCGTGGCCACCACCTTCGTGTGCGACGGTCAGAACCAGCCCGATTGCATCTGCGTCAACGGCGCGAGCGCGGCACTGCTGGCCGGCGGTGCGCCCTTCGACGGCCCGGCGTCCTGCGTGCGCATCGGCCGCGACGTCGAGAGCGGCGACTTCATCGTCAATCCCACCTTCGACGAGCAGGAGCAAAGCGACCTCAACCTCGTCATCGCCGGCACGGCCGACTACATCAGCATGGTGGAGGCGGGCGCCCAGGAGATAAGCGAGATAGACATGCTGGCCGCCATGGAATTCGGCCAGAAGGCCATCGCAGCCTTCTGCGAGCGCCAGCAGGCTTTCCTGGACAAGTGCGAGATAGCACCGCTCGAGTACAAGCTGCACACTCCCGATCCGGCCATCGCCGAGCGCGTGGAGGCGCACTTCGACGAGATGAGCGCCGCCCTGCACGATGCGGACAAGCAGGGCCGCATCGCCAAGGTAGAGGCCCTGAAGGCCGACATAAAGGAGAACGACTTCTCCGAAGAGGAACGCGTCGCCTGGGGAAGCGACATCGGCGCCGCGACCAAGGCTCTCGAGAAGAAGGCCATGCGCCAGATGGTCATTCAGACCGGGGAGCGTGCCGACGGGCGCAGCGCCAAGGAGATCCGCCCTCTTCACATCGTGGCGGGGTACCTGCCGCGCGTGCACGGAAGCGGTCTGTTCCAGCGCGGCCAGACTCAGGCGCTCTCCGTCTGCACGCTCGGCACGCTGCGCGAGGGCCAGCGCCTCGACACCATCGACCCCGCCGAGGGCAAGCGTTACATGCACCAGTACAACTTCCCGCCCTATTGCACCGGCGAGACCGGCCGCATCGGCGCTCCCAAGCGTCGTGAAGTGGGCCACGGCGCCCTGGCGGAACGCGCCATCCTGCCCGTCTTGCCCGACGAGGATTCTTTTCCCTATGCCATCCGCGTCGTCTCCGAGATCCTGGAGTCCAACGGCAGCAGCTCCATGGCCAGCACCTGCGGTAGCACGCTCGCCCTCATGGACGCCGGCGTGCCCATCTCCGCCCCGGTCTCCGGCATCGCCATGGGGCTTATCAAGGAAGGCGATCAGACGGTCATCCTCTCCGACATCCAGGGCCTCGAGGACTTCCTGGGCGACATGGACTTCAAGGTGACGGGCACGAGCAAGGGCATCACGGCCCTGCAGATGGACAACAAGGCCCGCGGGCTCTCCACGGAGATCCTGGGAGCCGCGCTGCAGCAGGCCAAGGAAGGTCGCGCCCATATCCTGGAAGCCATGCTCGAGGAGATTCCCGAGCCGCGCTCCGAGCTCTCCGACTACGCGCCGCGCATCGAGACCATCAAGATCCCGGTCGACAAGATCCGCGACGTCATCGGCACGGGCGGCAAGGTTATCCGCGGCCTGCAGGAAGAAACCGGTGCAACCATCGAAATCGAAGAAGATGGCACTGTGCACATTG
>CAJOOG010000073.1 GCA_905236045.1 uncultured Denitrobacterium sp. | reverse complement strand
GCACGAAGAGGTATATATTGCACCTCCATACCCTGCATGTCTGCTGATGGCCACACCATCCGCTCACAGGGGGATGGACGTGCAGAACCCCGTCCGGTCGTAGGTTCCGGCACGCAGCATTCTCTGCACGTCGAACTCCTCGATGGTCGCCACGAAATCGTCCGGAAGCAGCTCGTCTATACGATAGCCCGCCACCACGTCCTCGCACGACTGCGTCCAGATGCGGCCCTCTTTGTCGACATATCGGTCATCGGGGTTGTCACGGAAGCCGCACCCGAAGCGGTAGTAAGTCCATGCAATCGAGCCCGCTATGGCAGCTTGCGTGTCGGCGTCGCCGCCGAGCGACACGGCGTTGCGCACTGCGTCCTCGTAGTCGGTCGACTCGAGGAAGCAGGCGATGGCCTGAGGAACCGAGCCCTGGCAGGTTTCGTCGAACGTGTTGACGGGGCGGATATCGCCGATAGAGGGAAGCGGCTTGTAGAAGTTGTCCTCCACGTACGCGTGGATCTCCATCTTCGTCTTGCCGGCCTTCGCGAGGAATATGCAAGCCGCCACGGCCTGGGCCCCGCGAATGCCCTCCGGGTGATCGTGGGTCACCTCCGAAGAGGCCTTGGCGAGCGCAAGTGTTTCATCGAGAGTAACTGCGAACAACCCGCAGGGGGAAACGCGCATAGCCGACCCGTTGCCGTAGCTGTTGTAGGGGCGGGGGTCGGGCGAGCCCAGCCATTTCGCGAACATGCCGCCATAGCCCGCACCGGGGAAGCGGCGGCCCAGCTCCTGCATTTCGGCCACCAAGATGGCGCGAAAACTAGCCGGTTCGCCGTTGAAGTTTCGCTCGCGCGCCTTCATCAGCGCCCGCGCGACTGCCACCGTCATCACCGTGTCGTCGGTGAACTCGCAACCCTTCGACACGAAGGGAAAGTCCTTGGTATTGATGGGGCGGAACTCGTATTTCGACCCCACGATGTCTCCTATTATCGCTCCGTACATGCTTGAACCTCGTTTCGTTCGTGCTGTCGTGATTGTAACCGCGATTAGCGCCTACCGAACAGCCCCGGCTTTTCCTTGGACTTGCCGCCGCCCTGTTTCCCGCCGCGCCAGATCCTCGTCGATCTCGCACTATCCGCCGCAAGCTCTATCGAGCGTCGGAATCGCTGTCTGCGTCGTGGGAGCGCGAGCCTTCGAGGGGCACTTCGAGGGACGCCTCGAAGGGCAGCGACTCGACGGTGACTCCATCCGGCAAGACGATGTTCAAGATAATGCCCGCAAGCGAGCCGATTGCCAAACCGGATAGCGAAATTAGAATGGTGTAAGCCGATATCGACGAAGGGATTTAACGATGAGCGAAATTCACGTCCTCGACCATCCTCTGATTGCCGACAAACTGACGCGCATGCGTCGCAAGGACACATCGTCCCAGGATTTCCGCTCCCTGCTACACGAGATTTCGCTTCTCATGGGTTACGAGGTCACGCGCGACTTCGAGACGACCACGACCACGGTGGAGACACCCATCTGCATGGGCGAGTTTCCCGTTCTGAAAGAGACTTTCTTCACGATCGTGCCTATACTCCGAGCTGGTATCGGCATGGTCGATGGGCTGCTCGAGCTCATGCCGTCCGCGCATGTCGGGCATATCGGCCTGTATCGCGATGAAAGCACACACCAAGCGATCGAGTATTACTACAAGATGCCCAACGGAGTCGAGCGTTCCACGATTATCGTGGTCGATCCGATGCTTGCGACCGGCGGTTCTGCGGCAGATGCAATCGAGGATCTGAAGAAACACGGCTGTAGCAACATTCGCTTGATGAACCTGCTCGCCGCCCCCGAAGGTGTGAAGGCCGTGCAGGAACGTCATCCTGATGTCGACATCTACGTTGCCGCCATCGACGAGCACCTGAACAAGGAAGCCTACATCGTTCCCGGTCTCGGCGACGCCGGCGACCGCCTGTTCGGCACGAAGTAACTCAGCTCTCTCCCGCTCGCCTCGTCTAGCAAGCGCATTTTGCAGGACTTCTGCAGGAACCGCCGCCCGTAAAGGAAGCTACCGCGAATATCGTCTCTCATGCTGCCTCGAACGCAGGCGGCGGATTTTTCCCGAAAGGGAGGCCAGGTCATCGGGCGAGAGGTCCTCAAGATGCTCGAGCTGGTCGAGGAAGTGGGCGACGCTCTCGTCTCGGCGGGCGGCCATCCGCTCGTTGCAATAGGCGACCATTGCTCCGGTGACGAGCGCGAGGAAGAACACCGAGTATACCGATAAGGCGATAGCGGCCAGCCGGCCCGCAAGCGACGTGCACGTGAAATCGCCCAGGCCGATGGTCGTGACCACCTGGAAGTTGAGCCACGCAGCGTTCGCGAAGCCTTCCACGGAGGGCTCGGCCGTATCGACGACGAGGGTTGCCGCGACGAACAGGATGGCGAACGCCATGGTCCAGGGGACGAGGCCTGCGGCGCGGATGATCGGCCCGATGGCCCTGAGGCGTAAGGCGTTGCCGCGGTTTTCCGCCACCTGCCCGAATGCGGCGTCGGAGCTGTCGAGAGGCGCGGCCTCAGCCGACTGCATCGTATGGCTGGGGGCCTCTTCGAGGGGGTGCTTCTCATCCATTGATTTCCTCCGTAACTTCGGGTGCCTGCAGTGCTGCCGGAACGGGAAGCGCGGCGCCCACGATGGCGGCGAGCCCCATCCACAGCAGCCCCTCGATCGGGAAACAGAGGAACAGCACCGCCAAAACGAGCAGCGGCTTGCGGATGACGCCGGCAAGGAAGGCCGTCGTCGTCACTGTGACCATGAGCATGGGGTCGGCGCCCGTAATCGCAGCGAGGCCATAGCCTGCTGCCACGCCCGCGAAGATGCTCGGGAAGAAGTTGCCGCCGATCCAGCCCATGTTCAGGCACATGGGCGTGATGGCCGCCTTGAGCAGCCCCGTTCCCAGGAGCGCCGCCGCCGTCCAAGCGGTCCAACTGGCCATGAGCTCTTCGGATTGCACTTCGCCGGGAAACAGCACGTACGGCAGTGCGCACGCGACCGCGCCCATGACGAGTCCCGCTATTGCCGGCTTCGCGACAATGCCGCGCATATCGTCGCCGAGTCGTGCGGACACTCCCGTGAACAGGCGGGTCGAGCCGTGGTAGATAAGCGTCATGACGTAGGCCACGGCCAGACACGGCACGGCCCAGAGCACTTCGGCGTAGGCGGCGGTGACGGGCTCGAAGCGCGGCAGCCCGCCCGAGGCGCCGGTCAACGTCGAGAACGCTGCTATCCCCGCGAATGCGCCGAACGCGGCGGCGGTGTAGAGCACGGCTTTCACCCCGCGGCGCATGTTGTAGTCGTCCACGTTGGGAGTTTCGGCCGCGGCGGCGGTGTCGGCAACGTCGGAAGGAGAGCTTTCCGCGCCCGCCACGATGCCCGCAAGCGGCGTCCCGAAGATGGCGGCAATGCTGGCCGCGATCGTGACGTCGGCCACGGCTGCCTCGCGCAGCCCCGCCGCCTTCAGCTTGTCGCGAATCCAGCAACAGCCGGCCGTGACGAGTCCGGTGAGGCCCGCCTCGAAGCCGATCGAGCCGCCGAACGCCAACGGCAACAGGAACGTGACGACCGGCTTCCACGTACCGTTCGTACGGTAGCTGCCCGTGGTCTTGAACTCGGCCATGACCTCCTCAAGCGGCTTCACGCGGTCGTGAGACCACCAGGTCCACAGCCCGATGAGCGCCCCGCCGAGCGTGCAGACGACTAAGGGGAACCACGCTATGCCGCCTATCCCGCCCGTGCCATCCCACAGAAGCGCGGTGAGCCACGTGGAGAGGTTCATCATGCAGAAGACAGCGAAGCCTATGACGAAGCCCACGACAAGCGCCAGAACTACCATGCCGATAGTGACGCCGGCCACGACGCCGCCCGAGGGTCGCTCCTTCGAGACGGCCACCTCGCTGATGTAGGGGCGTGGGTCGTTTTTCCTCTCGCGTGCCATGCGGAACCTTCCTTAGCGCTCGTTGCTGCACGGCCAACGCGCCGAAAGGCGCGAATCGCGCATCCCCCCTGTGGGGAAGTCGCTTTCCCACGGGAGGGCTAAGCCTTGGTTTCACAGCATGATACTACAGAGAGCCTAAGGTGCCGGGAACCCGCCGTGGGAAGCCTACCTACGCGCATCAGCGAAGGTGATGATCGTCTCGAAGTCGTAGATCGGCTCAGGTGCCGACTGCGAATACGGCTCCGTCGGCGAGCGCGGCCCGCCTCGCACGGCGCGACCGGGCCCCTATTCGCCAACCGCGCCTCGGGCGGCGGGGCGCCTACTCGCTCTTCGCCGCCGCGGCTGCTTCTGCCGCTACGACGGGCGGGCACCATTTCTTGGCGGCTTCGTTTTCGACACCGCCAACATGCGCGAGCTCATGGGGCCTCAGCCGCCCGACCTGCCCACGCCGCCCCGGCCGCCCGACCTGCCCGACTGGCGCAGCTTTCTGCCGAACCTGCTGGCATATTTCTTCCGAGAACACGGCAATCGACTTCGCCATCGGGCTTATCGGCGCGGTCGGCGATTCGGCCGAGACGCGGCGTAAAACGGGGGATATCGTCATTTTGGCTACCGAATTGTGGCGGGCCTTACGTATTGCGCCCAGGCGAGTAATATGCACGAGCAAGATATATCTGCAAAGGAGGGCGAAGAGATGTCGGCGAAGTTCTGCATGAAATGCGGTGCGCGACTCTACGAGGGCGCCGAGTTCTGCACGAACTGCGGGCATCCCGTGCCCAGGCATACCCCGGAACAGGACGCTGCCGTCACTACCGTCATCGGCGGCTCGCAGCATTTCGACACGTCGAACGAATCGGACAACACCCAGATCATCGGTTCGAATGCGGAAGCCACGCGCATCATTGCCCCCGTGGCCGCTGCGGCCGATGGCAGTATTTCGAACGTCTCGGCGGGTTTTTCCTACGAACCCGATTTTCGCGGGCTGGATGTTGAAGGAGATGCCGACTACACCGATATGTCCGCAGAGGAGTCGGAGTGGGCGGGCGACAGCCCCGACGGCTGGGCGGGAGGCATGCAAGAGCAAGGCGCCCAGCAGATGCCCTCGGGCGTCGATCCCCTGTTGGACATACGCGGAGGCACTGCGCGCATGAGCGCCGTGGAAGCCGGTCTTCCGGAGCCTCCTCAGCAGCAGGTCTATTCGTCGAATGCCACGGTGCGGAAATCGCACACGGGCCTTTGGGTGCTTGCCGCCGTCCTCTTGCTGGCCCTCGTCTTCGTCATCTATACGCTCGCCGCGGATTCCTCTTTCCTCGAGAATCTGGGTGCCCTGTTCGAAAATGGCTTCGGGGAAGGATTGGCGAAGGTTCTGAAGGACATCGCGACCGGCGCGCAGGTGATTCTGACCGGCCTGGTCGAGGGTTTGTCCGGCCTCTTCGGCTGAAGCGTATTAGAGGGTCGCGTCGTCGCTCGCCAAGCCCGCGTCGCCTGTGCCCGCCGCGCCAGTCGCAGCCGCCTCCACCCGCGCCTCGTCGAACTTCTCCTTCATCGTGGGGTTCTTGTATGTCAGCTTGCGGATGGTAAGGCCCTGTGCCTTGTCGTTGGCCAGACGTAGCTGGTTCTCGCTCGAGAGCAGGTTGTCCTTCACCTTCTGCAGATGCGCTATCGTCTTGTCGATCTCGCTTATGGCCGCATCGAAGCGCTTGCTCGCGCTCATGAAATTATGCTCGAAGCCCTCTTTGAAGCGCTCCATCTTGTCCTCGAAGTTGGTGATGTCGATGTTCTGCTGCCGCACGCTCGCCAGCTCGCGTCGCGCTTCCGCCGTATTCAGCGAGGCGTTGCGCAGGACGGTGATCATCGGGATGAAGAATTGCGGGCGGATGACGTACATCTTCGGATACGCCCACGAGACGTCGACGATACCCTGGTTGTACAGGTCGTTGTCGGGTTCGAGCAGCGTCACGAGAACGGCGTACTCGCAGTCCTTTTTCGAACGGTCCGCGTCGAGCTTCTTGAAGAACTCCTCGTTGCGATGACGGTTGCGCTCCGCCGAATCCTCCGCTTCATTCTTCATCTCGAACATGATGGAGATGAACTCGGTGCCGTCCTCGGTCGTCTCGCGGTAGATGAAGTCGCCCTTGGTGCCGCCGCGGACATCGTTGTCCTTGCCGAAGCTCGCGTGGGGGAAGGCCGTGGCGCGGATTTTGTTGAACTCGTTTTGACAATGGACTTCCAGCGATTCGCCCACCAGCTTGGTTGCCAGACGCGCCTTCATATCGCGCAGGCGTGCGATTTCGCCCTCCTGGTACTTGATGAGCCCCTCCTGCTGGGCCAGCTTCTCGTCCATTTCGGCACGCATCTCGCTCGCGGCGCGGGCGTTTTCGGCATCTTTCAATGCCAGCTGCGAAGCCGCTTCGGTCTTCTCCTTCTCCACCTGGGCCTTAACGGCATCGAGGTCGCGTGCGGCCTTGGCGCGTTCGATCTCCAGCTGGGATCGGGCCTCCTTCCTGGCGGCTTCGAGCTGGGCCGCCAGCGCATCGCGCTCTTTCTCGGCCCCCGCCGCCGCCTGGGACGCCGCCAGCTCCTTTTGAGCCTGGAAGGTCTCGGCTTGCGCGGAAAGTCGAGACTCGAGCTGGGCGATTTGCGCCTGCTGCTCCGACACGGTCGCGCTCAGCTCGGCACGCGTTTTCTCCACGGCCAGCTCGGTCTCCTTGCTGGTCGCGTTTTTCAGTTGCGCCTCGCGCCTATCGAGCTCGCGTGCGAACTCGGCATCGCGCACCTGCTGCACGATTTGGGCGTAGCCGCTTTCGTCCACGGTGAAGGCCGTCCCGCAATTCGGGCACTTGATCTCGTTCATAGGCACCTCTTCCCCGGCTGACGCATTTCCCCGGCGGATGCTTTCCGCCCGAACGCGAACTCACTTCCCGTAATCCGCCTTTAGTGCGCCGAACGCATCGCAGCTGTTGCGAATCGTGTCCTCCGAGACGCAATAGCCCAGACGCACCCAGCCTTCCACGCCGAAGCCGTTGCTGGGAACCAGCAGCAGCTCGTGCTTCTTCGCCTGCTCGCTGAAGGCTTCGGCATCCGGCTCGAGGGCCTTCACCCAAAGGTAGAAGGCCCCTTGCGGTTCTATGTACTCGTAGCCGAATTCGTCGAGGATCTCGCATAGCAGCTTCCGATTGCGCTCGTAGGCGGTGATGTCGGTCTGCTCGTCCACGCATTTCGCGATGACCTTCTGAAACAGACTCGGTGCGCAGATGTAGCCCAACGACCGGCCGGCCCCGCACACGGCGCTGTAGACCGCACGGCTCTGCGTGACGGCATCCGGCACGAGCACGAAACCCATGCGCTCGCCAGGCAGGCTCAGGCACTTGCTCCAGCTGTAGCACACGATGGTGTCGTCGTAGAGGTCGGGCACCCAGGGCACTTCCCGCCCGCCGTAGACCAACTCGCGATAAGGCTCGTCGGACAGCAGGAAGATGGGGCTGCCGTACTCCACGCTCTTGCGGCGCAGCAGATCGGCGAGCCCTTCCTCGTTTTGACGGCTGTACACCACGCCCACCGGATTGTTGGGGCTGTTGATGATGACGACCTTGGTATGTGCGGTGATGGCTGCTTCCAGGGCGTCCAAATCCATCTCGAAGTTATCCGAACGAGCCGGCACCTCCACCAGCGTACCGCCATGCGCCTCGGTCCAAATGCGGTATTCGGTGAAGTAAGGCGTGATGGCGATGACCTCGTCCTCGGGCTCGAGCAGGGCTCGCAGCGTGCAGCTGATGGCGCCGGATGCGCCCGCGACCAGGTAGAAGTTCTTGTTCGTGTAGGAGGTGCCGAAACGCCGATTGAAGGATTCCGCGATGGTCTGCAGCACCCCCGGATCGCCCGCGCTCTGCGTATAGGCATGCACGGCGACCGGGTCCGCCTGGCCCAACTTCACGATTTCCCGCCCGATGCTCTCGGGCGCGGCGACGCTGGGGTTGCCGATGCTGAAGTCGAACACCTTGTCGGAGCCGATTTCCTTCTTGCGTTGGGCTCCGTAGGCGAATAACGCGCGAATCGGGGAAGGCGCGTCGCCGAGGGCCTGCATTTTGGTATTCAGCATGGAAAATCCTTTCGTGCGCGGCGGGCGGAATCAGTCTATATCGTTGAGGCTCTTCCCGGTGTGTTCATGCGAGAGGAGCATGCAGACGAGCGCGATGATGGCGATAACCACCATGTAGAAGGCGGGTGCAAGCTGGCTGCCGGTCGAGGTGACCAAGAACAGGCTGATGAACGAGCACGATCCGCCGAAGATGGCATTGGCCAGATTGAAGGTGAAGGCGAAACCGGTAAAGCGGATGTCGGTCGGAAAAGTCTCGGTCAGATACGACGCGAGCGTACCGTCGTTGATTGTGAGCAGGGCATTCATCACGAGCTCGGCCAGAAGGATGAGGCCGAAGCTCATCGTGCCCATGAGCATGAACATCGGGACGGTGAGTATGGCGAAGCCCGCAGCCGCGATGATCATCATCTTCTTGCGGCCGACTTTGTCTGAGATGCGGCCGGAGGCGAAGATCATGATGATGTAGGCGAACAGGAGAATCGTAGTGACGAGCTGGGCATTCGCGGCATCGTAGCCCAACACGTCGGAGAGATACGTGGGCATGAAGGTGAGCACGGCGTAGAAGCCCACGGCGTTGAGCACGCAGGTGCCGAAGGAGATGAGCGTGACGCGCAGGTGCTTGGTCAGCAAGGTGCGAACGGGGGTGTGCTCCTGAACATCGTCGCCTTTCTTCTCGGCTGCATCCATCATAGCCTCGAACACCGGCGAGTCGTTCAGATGCGTACGGATCCAGTGCGTGATATAGCCCAGGGGCAAGGCCAGCAGGAAGGGGATGCGCCAGCCGATGTTCTGGACGAATTCGCTATCGGCCCCGAAGGAGGCGAACAGGAAGGTGGCGAAGAACGTGGCCACCAGCAGGCCCGTTGCCGTGGAGGCGGGCACCATGGACACGTAGAAGCCGCGATGCTCGTCGGGGGCGTACTCGGCGATGAACGTGGATGCGCCCGCGTATTCGCCGGACACGGAGAAGCTCTGAGTCATGCGCAAGAGCAGCAGCAGCACCACGGCCCCTATGCCGAGCGTGGAGTAGCCCGGCAGGCAGCCGATGAGGAAGGTGGCGCCCGAGACGATGAGAATCGTGACGGAAAGCGTCCATTTGCGACCGCGTTTGTCGCCCATGTTACCCCAGAACAGAGCGCCGATCGGGCGCACCAGGAAGCTGAGGGCGAATACGGCGAAGGCGTTCATGGTCGTGACGATAGGGTCGTCGGCGGGGAAGAACTGCGCGCCGATGATGGCGGCGAAGTAGGAATAACTGCCGTAATCGAACCACTCGATGAAGTTGCCCAAGAACGACGAGACGACGACTTTGCGCAGCGTGGCGGTTTTCTCCTCCTCCGAAAGCTGCGAGACGTCGATGGATTGTGATTCGGTACTCATGGACGAGCGCCCTCTCTCTTCGGGTGAACCGCAAAGGCCCGGATGTCGGCGAGATGCGGCCGGGATCGACCGCATCTCG
>CAJOOG010000072.1 GCA_905236045.1 uncultured Denitrobacterium sp. | reverse complement strand
CTTGCCGTCCGCTCCCATGACCGTGGGGTAGATGACCACGTCGCGGAAGGGAATCTGGCCCATGCAGTACTCGCTCGCCATGACCATGCGGGCCACCCACAGTCCCATGATGTCGCGGGCCGTGGCCAGCATCTGCGTGGGATAGGCCTCATCGAGCTCGGGAGCATGGGCGCCCTCGCGGGTCCAGCCCAGGGTGGCGAAGGGCCACAGCTGGCTGGAGAACCAGGTGTCGAGCACGTCTTCGTCGCGGCGGACCTGCGCCCCGCAGCTCGGGCAGGTCCGCACATCCTCGATGCTGGCATCCTCCCAGCCGCATTCATCGCAATAGAACATGGGGATGCGATGCCCCCACCACAGCTGGCGGCTGATGCACCAGTCCTTCAGGTTCCCGAGCCAATCGAGGTAGACCTGCTTCCAGCGGGCGGGATAGAATCTCACCTCCCCGCTCTCCACGGCCTTCGCCGCGGGCTCCTTCAGCCGATCGACGGCCACGAACCATTGCTCGGAGAGCCACGGCTCGAGCTTGGTGTGGCAGCGGTAACAGGTCATCACGCTGTGGGCGTGATCTTCGACGTGGTCGAGCAGGCCGTGCTCCTCGAACCAAGCCACCACGGCCTCGCGCGCCTCGTCGCGGTCCATCCCGCTGAACGCCCCGTAGCCTTCCACCACGTGCGCCGTCTCGTCGAAGATGTTGATCTTCTCGAGTCCATGGCGCTCCCCCATGGCCCAGTCGTTGGGGTCGTGCGCCGGCGTGACCTTCACGAACCCCGTGCCGAAGCCGGCGTCGACGTAGTAATCGCTGAAGACGGGGATCTCGCGCTCGACTATGGGGAGCACGACCGTGGCCCCGACGTACTTCATCGCCCGAGGGTCTTTCGGCGAGACCGCCACGCCCGTGTCCCCGAGCATGGTCTCGGGACGCGTCGTGGCCACCACCAGGTAATCCTTTCCATCCACCGGCTCGGCGAGCGGGTAGCGCAGATACCACAGGCGCCCCGCCTCGTCGACGTATTCCGCCTCGTCGTCGGCGATGGCCGTGGTGCAATGCGGGCACCAGTTGACGATGCGCTTGCCGCGGTAGATGAGGTCGTCGTGGTACCACTCCACGAACAGGCGGCGCACCGCGTCGATGTAATCGGGATCGAGGGTGAAGTGCTCGTCGGAATAGTCGCAGGAGGCGCCCATGCGCTTGATTTGCCCGACGATGGTCGTGCCGTATTCAGCCCGCCACTCATAGCACGCCTCGATGAATTTCTCGCGGCCGATCTCGAGACGGCTGACGCCCTGCTCCGCGAGCTTCTTGTCCACCTTGGTCTGCGTGGCGATGCCGGCATGGTCGGTGCCGAGCACCCAGCGCGTGCGATAGCCCTGCATACGCGCGCGGCGGATGCAGGCATCCTGGATGGAATCGTCGAGGGCATGGCCCATGTGAAGCACGCCGGTGATGTTGGGAGGCGGGATGACCACGGTGTAGGTGTCCGCCGCATGCGGCCCGAAGCCCTTCGAGCGCTTGAAATAGCCGCCCTCGTTCCATGCATCGAAGAGCGGCCCCTCATGCGCGGCGAAATCGTAATCGACTTTCTTCTTCTCGGCCATGGGATCCCTTTCGTGCTTCTACTTTCTACCGGTCGACTTCTCCGCTTTCGACGCAGACGCGGACGCAGGTGCGGCCTTGGCGCCCGTCTCCCCCGTCTCCTCGATTTCGGGAACGGTCTGTCCCTCGATGTCGCTCGCGCGGACGACGACGCGGGTCGTGCCGGCATGCTCGGGCAGGTCGTACATGACATCCATGAGGACCTTCTCGCAGATGGAGCGCAGCCCGCGGGCGCCGGTGTTGTGCTCGACCGCCCGGTGGGCGATGGCGCGGAGCGCCTCGTCTTCGAAGACGAGCTCGGAATCCTCGAATTCGAACATGCGCGTGTACTGCTTGACCAGCGCGTTGCGCGGCTCGGTGAGGATGCGCACCAAGTCGTCCTCGGAGAGCTCCTTGAGGTTGGTGATGACGGGGATGCGGCCCACGAACTCGGGGATCATGCCGAACTTGTTGAGGTCCTCGGGCAGGACCTGGGCGAGCAGCTCGGCGTCCTCGTGCTTCTTGCCGAGGGGCAGCTCCGCCCCGAAGCCCAAGCCGCTTTTGCCCACGCGAGCGGCGATGATATCGGAGAGGCCGACGAAGGCGCCGCCGAGGATGAACAGGATGTTGGTCGTGTCGATGGGGATGAGCTCCTGCTGCGGATGCTTGCGCCCGCCCTGCGGCGGGACGCTTGCCTGCGTCCCCTCGACGATCTTGAGCAGGGACTGCTGGACGCCCTCTCCGGAGACGTCTCGCGTGATGGAGAGGTTCTCCGCCTTACGGGCAATCTTGTCTATCTCGTCTATGTAGATGATGCCGATCTCCGCGCGGGGGATGTCGAAATCCGCGGCGGTGATGAGCTTGAGCAGGATATTCTCCACGTCTTCGCCCACGTATCCCGCCTCGGTGAGCGTAGTCGCATCGGCGATGGCGAAGGGGACGCGCAGGGTGCGGGCGAGCGTCTGCGCGAGGAGCGTCTTGCCGCTTCCGGTGGGGCCGAGCAGCAAGATGTTGCTCTTGGCCAGCTCCACGTCGTCGTCGGAGGACTCGGTGCCCAAGCTGATGCGCTTGTAGTGGTTGTAGACCGCTACCGACAGGGCGCGTTTGGCATCCTCCTGCCCGACGACGAAGGCGCTCAGACGATCGTAGAGCTCGTGGGGCGTGGGCAAGTTGTCGAGGATCTCCGCCGGATCGGGGACGTGGTCGGCATCCCCTTCGTCGTAGGGCTCCGCGGCGGGATAGCCGTAGGGCGCCGGCGCCCTCCCCCCCAAATCGCGCATCATCGCATCCGCGCACACCGAGATGCACTCGTCGCATATGCAGATGCCGTTCGGGCCGGTGACCATAGTATTCACCTGGGAAGGGGTCTTGCCGCAGAATGCGCAGCGAATCTCGTCGTCCCGGCGATCGTAATGACCATAGGGGGGTTTAGCCATGGATGCCTCGCCTTGTCTCTCTTGCTCGTTTCGGATAAGGCGGCGCGGGCCCGGGACCCCGCCGCCGTCTTGCGTCCCGCTACTCGCTCGCCTCGGCCATGCGACTGCTGACCACCTGATCGATGAGTCCGTACTCGAGAGCCTCCTCGGCGCTCATGAAGTTATCGCGCTCCGTGTCGCGCTGGATGGTCTCGAGGTCCTGACCCGTGCTGTCGGCCAGAATCTGGTTCAGGCGCTCGCGGATGTAGAGGATCTCCTTCGCCACGATGGCGATCTCGGTCTGCTGGCCTTGCGCGCCGCCGGAGGGCTGGTGGATCATCACGCGGCTGTTGGGCAGGGCGAAGCGCTTGCCCTTCTCCCCCGCAGCCAGCAGCACCGCCGCCATGCTGGCGCACTGCCCGATGCAGATGGTGGAGACGTCGCAGCGGATGTAGTTCATCGTGTCGAGGATGGCGAGTCCGGCGGTCACGCTGCCGCCGGGGCTGTTGACGTAGAGCGAGATGTCCTTCTCGGGGTCGGTAGACTCCAAGTGCAGCAGCTGCGCTACGACCGTATTGGCCACGGCATCGTCGATGGCCTCGCCCAGAAACACGATGCGCTCGTTGAGCAGGCGGGAATAGATGTCGAAGCTGCGCTCGCCGCGCGGGGATTGCTCGATGACATAGGGAATGAGCGCAGATCGGGGGGTGATGAGTTCGTTCATCGAATCCTCTTTCTCTTCAAAGGTGTTCGGTCGTCGGTAAGTATAGGCAACGCAGAACGCGAAACGGGCTGACTGCGAAGTTGCCGCCAACCCGTTGAAAAGCCGCAAAGGACGCGCGCCTACTCGGCCGCCAGGACAGCCTCGACGAGCTCGGCCTTCTTCAGTCCCTTCGACTCGACGCCGATTGAATCCGCGTACTCGCGCAGCTCCGCGACCTTCATCTTGTTGAGCTCGGTCTTGGTGTGCTTGGCACCCTTGGCGTCCTTGGCGGACGCGGTCTGCTCGGATGCGGCCGACGCGGCGTCTTCGGAAGCCTCCGAAGCGCGGGCGCTGTTGAGCTTCTCGCCGGGGGCGAGGGTCTCGACCTGGAGCGAGGAGACGATGTCCTCGATGGCGCGAGAGCGCTTGATGCTAGCCCGCAAGCCGGCGATGCGTCCCTGCTCGCGCCACTCCTTCTCCAGGGCGGCGGGATCTTCCACGCCGCTCTTCTCGAACTCCGCGGTTATATCGGCATCGCTTACCTGGATGTCGTTGTGACGGGCCCAGGCATCGAGGGCCAAATCCTGCGCCACCACATCGGCGGCCTGGCGCTTCAAGTCGCCGTGGAAGGTCTCGGGCGTCAGACCGTTCTGGGCCAAGTACTGATCGAAGGTGAGACCGGATTGCTGAATCTGCATGAAGAAGTTCTGCAGCAGCTCCTGCTCCTGCTGCTCGGCCATGCCGGCCGGCGGCTCGCCTTGCAGGCGCTCCTGCAAGGCGTAGAGGGCCTCGTTCTCGCGGATGGTCGAGAAGAGCCCCTGCTTCTGCTCTTTGACGCTCGACGCCACGCGCTCGCGCAGCTCCTTGACGCCGCCCTCGAAGCCGGCCGTCGTCTTCGCCCACTCATCGTCGAGCTCGGGCAGCACCTTCTCCTTGAGCTGCTTGACCTCGATCTCGACGGTGCAGGCGCCGACGCCCTCCAGGCTCGAAGCCATCATCGAGGGTTCGGAAAAGTCGATTTCGACGGTTTTCGCATCGCCTTTCCTCATGTCCATGAGGGCCTCGTCGAAAGATTTCGGGAACAGCCCGCCGCCCATCTCGTAGAGGCGCGAATCCGTGGAGAGAGCCGCGACATCCTGCCCTTCGGCATCCTTGACGTCAAGCGCCACCTCCACGAAGCCGCCCTCGCCCGCCTGGGCGTCGTCGGCGCAATCCTCGAAAGTGTAGTAATAGTCGAGGAGCTCCTTTATCTGGCCGTCGATCTCCTCTTCGGTGGGCTCCTCGCTGGGCAGCTTCACCGACAGGGGCTCATAGGAGACGAGCTCGAATTCCGGGCGGGTCTCCACGGTGAAGGCGAAGCGGTAGGGCTTACCCTGCTCGACCATGTCGTCGGTATCCTCGAATTCGGGTTGCCCCATGACGACCAGGTCGTTGTCGTCGAGCGCGAGGGGATACAGCGAGCTGATGATGTCCTCGGTGACCGTGGCGGCGACGGCTTCCTTGCCGAGCACGCTGTCGATGACCGGACGCGGGGCCTTGCCCTTGCGGAACCCCGGGAAATGGTATTTCCGCGCGAAGTCTTTGTACTGGGCCTTGATACGCGAATCGACCTCGGCCGCATCGACCGTGACCGCCACCTTCTTGCGGTTTGCCTCCAGGGCCTCAACTTTGCTTTCCACTCGATATCCTCCATCTTCGCTAACTCGTTGGCGGTCTTCCCGCTTGCAGCTGGTGCGGGTGAAAGGACTTGAACCTTCACGGGTTTCCCCACCAGAACCTAAATCTGGCGCGTCTGCCAATTCCGCCACACCCGCGCATCGCTCGGAAAACCGTGCACCACGATAAGGGCTACCTCGGCGCACAGCAGACCATAATAGCAAAACTACATGGAAAATAGTGCAGAAACGAAAGTCGGGAGCGGGCCTGTAAGCCGGGTTCTGTCGTTGAAGACAACCATTTATCTAGGGCGCCCGTCTCCAGGCGCCTCGAGCACGCAACCCGAACGCACGGCGGGCCACCGTATGGCGTTCCTATTCGCGCTTGCTTCGGATGGGGTTTGCCAAGCCGCGCCGTTGCCGACGCGCTGGTGCGCTCTTACCGCACCTTCTCAGCTTTTCTCTTAACGCTTTCGCGCCAGTGGGAGTTTCCTTTTCTTCAGCACTTTCCAT